>NZ_JACVTT010000181.1:0-2845 GCF_016624665.1 Stenotrophomonas sp. S39
CCCCCCCCCGGCGCCCCCCCGGGGGGGGGGGGGGGGGCCCCCCCGGGGGCCCCCCACGGCTGCGCGGGCATGGCATGCGCGGGTGTACTCTGCTTCCATGATGGCCACGACAGTCGGGCAACAACAGCTGGTCGCCGCGCGTGCTGCGTTCGCGGAAGGCGATGTGCAGTCCTTGGCGGTGTTGCCGCTGCCGCTGCAGCATTCCTGGCAGCGTTCACGCGCGGCCGGGGTGCAGCCGGGGCAGGAGCCTTACTATCCGCCGCTGCAGGGCGATGGCCTGCGCCTGCGCGATCCCGAAGACCGGCGGCTTGCGCGCTGCGTGCAGCCCGAGCTGGAACAGCTGTGGGCCGCCTTCGGTGGCCGTGGCTGGACGATGTTCTGCGCCAACCGCGAGGGCCTGGTCATCGCGCAGCAGGCGCATGGCCTGGAAGATGCGCCGCTGCTGCGGCCGATCCAGGTCGGGCGGCGGTTGGGTGAGGCCGAGATCGGTACCACCGCGCCGGCGGTCAGCCTGGCCGACGATGTGCCGGCGCTGGTGCGCGGCAACGAACATTACCTGCAGCGCTTCGCGCCGGTGTTCTGCCTGAGCGAGCCGCTGCATGACCTCGATGGCCAGGTCTGTGGGGCGATCGACATCACTGGGCTGGGCGAGCGTGATCCGGCGCTGCTGCAGGGCTACTTCCGGCAGGCCGCGCTGGCCAGCGAGAACCGGCTGTTCCAGGGCTTGGCTGATGTGCACCTGCTGGCCGTGCAGCACGATCCGCGCTGGCTGGCCACGCCGCTGCAGGGGCTGCTGGCGGTGCAGGACGATGGGCAGCTGCGGGCGGCCAACCGGGTGGCGCGGCGCCTGCTGGGCCTGCCGCGCCGTGGGCCGTTGCCGCTGCTGTCGATGCAGGCGGTGTTTGCCGGCGCCAGTGCGGCGCAGCGCCGCCGCCTGCTGCAGCCCGGGCCGGCGCATCGGGTGCGGCTGGGCGAGGGCAGTGCGGTCTACCTGCAGCACCTGCGGGCACCGCGTGCACCGCGTACCCGGGCAGCGGCGCCGGTGGCCGTGGCCGACGTGCCACTGCGCCAGCAGCAGCGCGAAGCTGCACGGCGTGCGGCGCAGGCGGCCGAAGGCAATCTCAGCCTGGCCGCCCGCCAGTTGGGTATTTCGCGCACCACGCTGTACAAGCTGCTGCGCGATTAAGCGGGCAGTCCGCCGGGCATGGCCCGGCGCTACCGCGGCGGCCCGGGGCGCGCCGGGTCATCAATCGCGCGATCCCCCGGGTAGCGCCGGGCCATGCCCGGCGGCATCCATCAATCGCGGAAGTTGTTGAACTGCAGCGGCAGCTCGAACTTGCCGGCCTTCAGCACGGCGATGGCGTCCTGCAGGTCGTCGCGCTTCTTGCCCTGCACGCGCAGCTTGTCGCCGTTGATCTGGCTTTCGACCTTCAGCTTGGCTTCCTTCAGCGCGGCAGCGATCTTCTTGGCGATCTTCTGTTCGATGCCCTGCTTGACGGTGATCTTCTGCCGGGCCTGGGCCAGGTTGGTCTCGATGTCGCCGAACTCCAGGCTCAGCACGTCGATGCCGCGCGCGGCCAGGCGGGCGCGCAGGATGTCGTTCATCTGCTTGAGCTGGAACTCGGTCGGCGCGGTCTGGTTGATGACATCGCCCTCGCGCTCGAACTTGGCTTCCACGCCCTTGAAGTCGAAGCGGGTGGCCAGTTCACGATTGGCCTGGTCGATGGCGTTGGTCAGTTCGTGGGTGTCGACTTCAGACACGACGTCGAAGGAAGGCATGGGCGTGGCTCCGCGGAATTCAGTGGCCGCCATTCTATCGCGGCGCCCATGCCCGGCGCCCGGCCGGGCACGCGGTCGGCGATAATGGGCCATGAACGCGCAACGCTCCCCCTCTCGCGCGGTGACCTGGATGGTCGCCGCCGTGGCCTGCTTCTCGCTGATGGACGCCGGCATGAAACAGCTGTCGGCCAGCTATCCGTCGCTGGAAGTCACTTTCCTGCGTGGCGCCGCCTCGCTGCCCTTCGTGCTGGTCTGGGTGCTGGCCAGCGCCGGCCCGCGTTCGCTCATTCCCCGCCGGTGGGGCCTGCACCTGCTGCGCGGCGGCCTGGGCATGGCGATGATCGGCTGCTTCGTGTTCGCCCTGCGCGATCTGCCGCTATCCACCGCCTACAGCATCTACTTCGTAGCCCCGCTGCTGATCGCCGCCCTGTCGGTGCCGTTGCTGGGCGAGCGGGTCGGGCCGCGGCGCTGGGTGGCCATCGGCGTCGGCCTGCTGGGGGTGATCGTGGTGCTGCGGCCGGGCGTGGATGGTTTCATCTCCATCCCCGGCCTGATGGTGCTGGCGGCCGCCACGGCCTATGCCATCGCCGCGATCACCGTCAGCCTGCTGACCCGCACCGATACCTCGCAGTCGATGGTGGTCTGGTTCCTGGTCATCATGGCCATCGGGGCCGGCCTGTTGGCATTGCCCGGCTGGGTGCCGCTGCAGCTGGCCCATGCGCCGCTGATCGCCGGCATGGGCCTGGCCGGTGCGCTGGGGCAGATCGCCCTGACGCGTGCCTTCCAACTGGGCGAGGCGTCGATGATCGCGCCGCTGGAATACAGCGGCCTGGTCTGGGTGATCGGCTGGGACCTGGCCTTCTGGGGCCAGCTGCCCGACGGCTACACCTGGGCCGGCGCAGCCATCATCGTGGCCTCGGGCCTGTACCTGCTGCACCGAGAGCGCCTGAACCGGGTGCAGCCGCCCAAGCCGCTGGACCATCCGTAGAGTGGGGGGGGGGGGGGGGGGGGGGGGGGGGGGGGGGGGGGGGAGGGGGGGCCGCGGGGGGGGGGCGGGGGGGGGGGG
>NZ_JACVTT010000182.1:0-2620 GCF_016624665.1 Stenotrophomonas sp. S39
CCGCCCCCCCCCGGCCGCCCGCCCCCCCCCCCCCGGGGCCCCCCCCCCCCCCCCCCCCGGGGGGGGGGGGCCCCCGGGGGCCCCCCCCCCGGCGGATGCATCATGCAGGAAGGGCCGGGGACGCGATGCGTCCCCGGCTTTTTTCACTTCAGGCCATCACTGACCGCCTTGGTCAGCGTGCCCTGTGCATCGTCGCCACTGAACTCCCAGACGAACGCGCCGCCCAGGCCCTGCGTTTTCACGTAGCCCATCTTGCGGGTGATGTTGGCCGGGGTGTCGAAGCTCCACAGCGTGCTGCCGTTGTAGATCCACGTGGCACCGGCGATGTTGTCGGTGTAGCCGGGCCAGGCCAGGTTCTTCAGCACCTTCCAGTCTTCGATGCCGGCCTCGTAGGTGCCCGGCGCAGCACCGCCGGCGGTCTGGTACATGCCGTTGTTGCCGCTGGCCACGCCGGTCCAGCCACGGCCGTAGTAACCGATGCCGAGGTTGAGCTTGGCCGCCGGCACACCGCGGCTGATGAAGGCCTCGATGGCGTCGTTGCTGTTGTAGAGCTTCTGGTCGCCCGTGGACGGATCATTGGGCGAGTCGAACAGCGCGGACTGGTGATTGGTCTTCGCATCCCACGCGCCGTGGAAGTCGTAGGTCATCACATTGATGTAGTCCAGGTACGGGTGGTACGCGGCCGGGTCGGTGACGCGGACCTTGTCGATGCCCGCACCCACGGCCACGGTCAGCAGCAGGCCCGGGCGCACCGCATCGAGCTGGCGGCGGAATTCGGCCATCAGCGCGGTGAAGTTGGCGTTGTCCTCCGGCTTGCCGCACTCGATGCCACACGCCACCGGGTACTCCCAGTCGATGTCGATGCCATCGAACACGCCCAGTGCCGCGGCTGCGCCACCGGCACCATCGGTCACCGGCAGGTTGCCCTTGATGTAGGCATCGATGCAGGAGGCGACGAAGGCCTGGCGGTTTTCCGGGCGTGCGGCGCTGGAGAAGCCACGCGACCAGGTCCAGCCACCCAGCGAGATCAGCACCTTCAGGTCCGGGTACTTGGCCTTCAGCTGCTTGAGCTGGTTCCAGTTGCCGCGCAGCGGCTGGTCCCAGGTATCGGCGCTGCCGCTGACGCTCTCACCGGCAGCGAAGGCCTTGCTGTAATCGGCGAACGCATCGCCACCGGCACCGGTGTTCGGGTCCGACGGCTGGGTGATGCCGACTTCGCAGCGGTTGTTGCGCACGTTGCCGAAGGCGTAGTTGATGTGGGTCAGGCGCGCGGCCGAACCACTGCTGTCGATGTTCTTCACCCGGTAGTTGCGGCCGTAGATGCCCCATTGGGTGAAGTAGCCGATGACCCGCTTGCCGGTGCCGCCGCCGCTGCCGGCCAGGGTGGTGGCGCTGACCGCGCTGCCCTGTGCCGACGCGTTGCCGGCATTGTCGCGGGCACGGATGCGGTAACTGTAGGTGGTCGAAGCGGTCAGCCCGCCATCGACGTAGCTGGCGCTGGACGGCGAGCCGACCAGGCTGCCGTTGCGGTACACGTCGTAGCCGGCCAGGCCGCTGCCACCGGTGTTGTCGGTGGACGGGCTCCAGCTGAGCGCGATGCTGCTGGCGGTGCGGGTGCCCACCGCCAGGCCGCCGGGCACGCTGGGTGCGGTGGTATCGCCGCTGGCCGCGTTGACGGTGATGGTGATGGTGGGGGTGCTGGTGGTGGCGTTGTTGTTGTCGGTGGCCACCGCGCGCAGGGTGTGGCTGCCGGCGCTGGCATTGGCCCAGCTGGCGCTGTACGGCGCGCTGGTGTCCACCCCGATCGAGCTGCCATCGCGGAAGAACTCGACCTTGCTGACGCTGCCGTCCGGGTCGCTGGCATTGGCGTTCACGGTGATCGTGCTGCCGGCACTGAAGGTGGCGCCGTTGGCGGGCGAGGTCAGGCTGACCACCGGCGGCTGGTTGGCGCCGCTGCCGTCACAGGCACCGAGATTGGTGTAGTAGGGCGCCCCGGCCGGATGGTCCGGCGGTGCGTTCCAGATGTCCTGGTTCGCCCGGTACAGGACCCCTCCCTTCTGCAGGGTGTCGCCGGCCCGGTAGATCTTGGCCTGGTCCCACTGCGCCACGCCGGCACAGCTGGCGGCCTGGGCCAGGCCGGGCAGGGCGGCAGCCCCGGCGGCCAGGGCCAGCACCCAGGCCAGGCGGCGCGGGCGGAGGGGGCGGGAGGAGCGTTTGGCACTGCGTACATCGGCACTCTGCACAAGCTTGTCGTACATGGTGTGTCTCCGACTTCCGGTGGCGCGCGGGCCGGATGGCACCGCGCGTGACGCAGGTCCGGACATCGCCCGGGGAAGGGCGACGGTGGGGGCGGACGGGGTACCTGGCTGGCCGGGGAGAGAGTCCGGGGCCAAGTGGGGACAACGTTGTCATCAATTGGCCGGGCAATCCGTGAGCGAGCGCATGGTTCCGGGATTCGGGTATTCCGGCATTCCGGCATTCCGGCGAAGAGCGGCGCTGGCGCGCGCAGGAACCTGTCCGTGGCCGGGCGGGTGGGTTGCGCAGGGGCGCAGGCGCCATGGATGGCGCCTACGAGCTTACATGGACGTACTTGCAGCGTCCCCTGCGCAGCCCACCCGCC
>NZ_JACVTT010000183.1:0-2436 GCF_016624665.1 Stenotrophomonas sp. S39
GGCATGGGGGTTCCGGGGGAGGGGAAATCTGTTTCCACCGTAGTCCCGCTTTGGCCGTCGTTATAGATACAGATGCGGGGCAATGCGCATGCACAGCGGCAACGCGGCCAGTGATGTGAAAGGCGTTGCCCCGGGGCCACGGTTCAACATGCTGCAAAGGCCGGGGCGGGAAAGAAGAAAATCGCTCGACGCCGGGGCATTCACCCCTTGGCCGGCGAAGTACGTGCCCGTCTCATTCGGTTCCTCACGACAATGGGCGCGCGCTGAATCTCCCGATGCAGCGGTTCGGCAAACCCGTCGCTTACTCCCCTTAATCCCCTCCAAACCCTTGTCGCACGGGGGTCTTGCGGATTTTCATGATCCTGTATAGGGTTTCAATGTCGGACCGGTGGCTGGTCGGGTGCGACGCTTCACATGTTACGGGACTGTTAACATGACCTTCACCCGCCTGAGCATAATGTTCGCGGCGGTGGCGTGCTGAATCGGCTGTCGAACATCGACGCAGTAGTGCTGGCCCATGCCTCTACCGGTTTCATACCCCCGAAATAGGAGCTGTACTCAATGAACAAGAAGATCCTTACTGCCGCGCTGCTGGGTGGTCTGGCTTTCGCCCAGGCTGCGTCCGCGCAGGAGTTCGATGACCGCTGGTACCTGACCGGTTCGGCCGGCTTCAACTTCCAGGACAGCGACCGCCTGACCAACGATGCTCCGTTCGTCACCCTGGGCCTGGGTAAGTTCATCAGCCCGGAGTGGTCGCTGGACGGTGAGCTGAACTACCAGAACCCGAATTTCGATGCCAACCAGGATCTGAACTGGTCGCAGTACGGCATCTCGTTCGACCTGCGTCGCCACTTCATCAAGGAAGGCCGCGGCTGGAACCCGTACATCGTCGGTGGCCTGGGCTACCAGAAGTCGGAAGAAGAGTACCCGGCCAACAGCCTGAACGGCCCGCGTGAGCGTAAGGACGGCAATGCCGCTGCCAAGCTGGGCTTCGGCCTGCAGACCACCTTCGAAAAGCGCGTTGCTGTCCGCGCCGAAGTGGCCTACCGCGCTGTCTTCGACGACCAGAGCGTTGCTGCTCCGAACGAAGACTGGTTCGGCGACGTGCTGGCTTCGGTCGGCGTCGTGATCCCGCTGGGCCCGGCCCCGGTGGCTGCTGTTGCCCCGGCTCCGGCTCCGGTTGCCCCGAGCTGCGCCGACCTGGATGACGACGGTGACGGCGTCAACAACTGCGACGACAAGTGCCCGAACTCGCAGCCGGGCCAGACCATCGGTCCGGACGGTTGCCCGGTGCCGGTGTCGATCGACCTGAAGGGCGTGAACTTCGACTTCGACAAGTCGAACCTGCGTCCGGACGCTGTGGCCATCCTGTCGGAAGCTTCGGAAATCCTGAAGCGTTACCCGGACCTGCGCGTTGAAGTTGCCGGTCACACCGACTCGAAGGGTACCGACGCTTACAACCAGAAGCTGTCCGAGCGTCGCGCCACCGCCGTGTACAACTACCTGACCCAGAACGGTGTGGACGCTGGCCGTCTGCAGGGCCCGATCGGCTACGGCGAGAGCCGTCCGATTGCCCCGAACACCAACCCGGATGGTTCGGATAACCCGGAAGGTCGCGCCAAGAACCGTCGTACCGAGCTGAACGTCCAGAACTAAGTTCTGACGCTCTGCCAGTAAGACACAGCAGGACCCGGCTTCGGCCGGGTCTTGTTGTTTGTGGGCCCTGGAACGCGGGTCGCTCCCGCTGCCGGCAACCGTTCGTCGGCGTTTTGCCCGTAAAACCAATGAGTTGTCGTATTCATTGAAAGTGGCGCTTGAAAGCTGTCGCGGCATTGCTAAACTCGCCGCGTCACTTCCTTTCGTGGATGCCCCTCATGCTGCGCTCTGCATCGGCCGCCGTCCTGGCGCTGGCCCTGGTTCCCGTCGCCCACGCGGCGGTCGATTGCTCGGTCAACACCAGCGCCTCGCCGCTGCCCCTGCCGGCCACGGCCATCGCGCCGGTGGCTGATGAGCTGTACATCCGCGGTACCCAGCTGGGCATGTCTGCCGGCGTGCTGGGCAGCAGCTACGATCCCTCGCAGTCGCTGGACCAGGTGCTGCAGCGCCTGCGCATCGATGGTTGCCAGAACATCGCCAAGGCCATCCCCAGCGCACCGGCGGTGAAGCCCAACGATCCGGCCGCCTACAAGCCGCAGACCGAGTTCGACAACACGCCGTGGCGCTTCGACATGAGCCAGAACGGCAAGCGCATGACCGCTGAAGAGTTCGACGCCTGGATGAAGGCGCGTGGCGTGCGCGTGGTCAAGGCGCGCCCGGCGCCGGCTGCCGCTGCCGTCCCGGCCACCACCGAAGCACCGGCTGAGACCAAGCCGGGCGAAAAGAAGTAAGCCGCGCGGGGAGCAGAGGCTTGCGCACGCGCCGCCCTCCTGCCACCCC
>NZ_JACVTT010000184.1:0-2430 GCF_016624665.1 Stenotrophomonas sp. S39
TGGGTGAGGGCGCTTTGCTTGCGAAGCACTGCTTCGCAAGCGCCCGAACGCCCAGCCGCCAGCGGCTGGGCCGGACCCCGGAGGGGGGGTTTACGGCGTGTCCTGACCACCCACACCGCCCCGCCAACCCACGGATCGCCCGCTTTTGACGTTGCCGTTGATTGCAGTAGGTGCAGGGCTGCAAGCCCTGCCGAAACCGCCCCCTCAGACCGTGATGGTCTGGGTCAACGACTCCCATGTCGGCGGCGCCGGCCACGCAGCCGCCTGGTTGCCATCCAGCACCCGCCGCAGGTCGCGCGGATCAATCTGCGGCGCCAGCACGTGCACCAGCTCCAGTGCGTAATCACGCAGCACCCGGTCGCGCGGCAGCACCGCCCACGCGATGCACTCGGTGATCGGCTCCGGGGCCGGCCACGAGCGCAGGTCCTCATCGTTGGAACTGACCGCCATCTCGGCCAGCAGCCCCACGCCCAGGCCCGTGCGCACATAGGTCTTGATCAGGTCGGCATCCAGCGCGGTCAACGCCAGGTCCGGTACCAGGCCGTTGGCCGCGAAGGCGCGCTGCAGCGAGGAACTGGGGCGGGTGGAGGATTCGTAGCTGATCAGCGGCTGGCGGGCCAGCGCGGCCAGGTCCGGGGCGCGGCCGGCGCGGTCCAGCGGGTGGCCCTTGGGCACCACCACCAGCCGCCGCCAGCGGAACAGCGGCACGGCGATGCCATCGGTCGGTTCGCCGCCGGCCGTGCTGATGATCGCGATGTCGGCATCGCCCTGGTTGAGGCGGTCGAGCGCGTCGGCTTCACCGGCCTGCTGCAGGTGCACGCTGACCTGCGGGTAGGCCTGCTTGATCGCCGCCACCGCGGGCGGCAGCACGAAGCGTGCCTGGGTGTGGGTGGTGGTCAGGATCAGCTGGCCCTGGCTTTCGCGCCGCTGATTGGCGGCGTAGGTGCGGATGTTGTTGGCCTCGGCCAGCACCGCGCGGGCGCGGGAGATCACTTCGGTGCCCGCCGGGGTCACCGATTCCAGGCTGCGCCCCTTGCGCACGAACAACAGGAAGCCCAGCTCGTCCTCCAGCTGCTTGAGCTGCTTAGACAGGCCGGGCTGGGTCGCGTGCACACGCGTGGCCGCGAGCGTGATGTTCATCTCGGCGTCGGCGATGGCGACCAGGTAGCGCAGCTGGGTAAGCGTCATGGCAGGCGGGGGCGCAAGGGGCGGAGGTCCACTCTAGGGTCTAATACCCTCACCAGCTTATAACCAAAGGTTGTTTAAGAAAGGTATCTGGTCATTTCCGGGCGTCATATGCCGGCGCTACGGTCAGCCGGCAGCCGCTGGCCTGAACGGCCAGCCTCCCCCCTTCCGCCCGCCGGCCCACGGCGCGGCCTGCTTCCGGAGCGCTTCCATGGCCCTGTACGACTCCATCCTCGACACCGTCGGCAACACCCCCATCGTCAAACTGCAGCGCCTGGCTCCGCAGGGCGTGACCCTGTACGCCAAGGTCGAATCGTTCAACCCGGGTGGCTCGGTGAAGGACCGCCTGGCGCTGGCCATCATCCTCGACGCCGAGGCACGCGGGCTGCTCAAGCCGGGCGACACCATCGTGGAAGCCACCTCGGGCAACACCGGGGTGGCCCTGGCCATGGTGGCCGCCGCGCGCGGCTACAAGTTCGTGGCCACCATGGTCGAGACCTTCTCGGTGGAGCGACGCAAGCTGATGCGTGCCTATGGCGCCAAGGTGATCCTGACCCCGGCCGCCGAGCGCGGCAGCGGCATGGTGCGCAAGGCGGCCGAACTGGCCGAGCAGCACGGCTGGTTCCTGGCCAGCCAGTTCGCCAACCCGGCCAACCCGGCCTACCACCGCAACACCACGGCGGCGGAGATCCTGCGCGACTTCGCCGGCAAGCGCCTGGACTACTTCGTCAGCGGCTGGGGCACCGGCGGCACCCTCACCGGCGTGGGCGAAGTACTGAAGGTCGCCCGCCCGCAGACCCGCATCGTGGCCACCGAACCGGCCGGCGCCGCGCTGCTGAAGGGCGACGACTGGAAGCCGCACAAGATCCAGGGCTGGACCCCGGACTTCGTGCCGGACGTGCTCAACCGCGACGTGGTGGATGAACTGCTGACGGTCGAGGACGACCGCGCCATCGCCACCGCGCGCCGGCTGGCAGCCGAAGAAGGCATCTTCGTCGGCATCTCCGCCGGTGCCACGGTGGCCAGCGCACTGGACGTGGCTGCCCGCGCCGAGCCGGGCTCGGTCGTCCTGGCGATGTTGCCGGACACCGGTGAACGCTATTTCTCCACGCCGCTGTTTGCCGATGTGAACGAAGGCTCCGACGACGACTGGCTGGCCGGCCTGCCGTAAGCCGCACCCAAGGCGGCAACCCACGGTAGCGGGGGGGGGGGGGGGGGGGGGGGGGGGGGGGGGGGGGGGGGGGG
>NZ_JACVTT010000185.1:0-2279 GCF_016624665.1 Stenotrophomonas sp. S39
CACACCTCAGCCATGCTCACGGCACCCGCGGGTTGCCGAACTCGTCGCGCACATCGTTGGCGTCGTAGACCGGCGGCTGCGCGGCGGTGGGCAGCTCTTCCACCGTGTTGCGCAGCGGCGCATCGCTGGCATGCACCAGCGCCACGCTGTCCTCGCCACGCTGCAGGCGCAGCGCATTGGCCAGGCACTGCGCGGCCAGCGCGTGTTCGCCGCGCTGCGCAAACGCTTCACCCAGGGCCTCCCACGCCGGCGCACCGGCACCGGCGGCAATGGCTTCGTGCAGGAACGCATCGGCTGCGTCCCATTGCTGCTGCGCCAGGGCGATACGACCCTGCGCCAGCCGCAGCGCAGCCGAATGCTCATGCACGTTGCGCCAGCGCGCCAGGTTGGCCTGGCGGGTGGCCAGCCGCTCGGCAGGCAGGCGGCCATACAGCGCCACCAGTTCGTCATCCCAGCGATGGTCCAGCGCCTGCTCCAGCGCCAGCAACGCCGGCTCATCCCAATCCAGCGCCACCGCGCGGGTGGCATAGGCGGCCACCACGTCCGGAGTCGGCCGCAATGCTTTCGGCGTGGCTTCCCACTGCGCGGCCAGCGCGTTCACGTCACCGGCCTCCAGGAGGGCCTGCGCGGCCAGGCGGGCTTCCAGTTCGCTGCTGGCGTCGGCCGGCAGCACCTTGCTCTGCCGCAGCGCGCCCAGCTGGCCGTAGGCCTCGTGCGCGCGCCCGGCCTGCGCCAGCGCTTCGGTGCGCAGCCACAGGCCACGCGGCGGCAGCGGCTGGATCGCCGCCACGTCCAGCACGTTGATCGCATCCACCGGCAGGTCGCGGGCCAACAGCTGCTCGGCGCGCAGCAGCGCATGCAGCGTGGCATCGCTTTCACCCAGGCGCTGCAGCAGCGCCTCGCCGGATGCGGCATCGGCACGCGACTGCGCGCTCCGCACCGCATTGGCCAGCGCCACCGCACTCACTTCCGGGTCGGCGGCCGCGCCATCCAGCAGCTTTTCCGCACGCTGCCACTGGCCGTGCTCGTAAGCCTGCAGGCCGTCGATCAGGCGCACGCGGCCTTGCTTGCGGCGGTAGCGGCCCCAGGCGCGGAACGGTGCCGCCACCAGGCTCCACAGCAGCCACAGCACCAGCACGCCGATCACCGACAGCAGGGCCACCTTGGGCAGGTTGCTGTGGTAGTCGTAGCCGCCGTAGCGCAGGGTCACTTCGCCGTAGCGGTTCAGGTCATCGGTGCCAAGCCATTGCGCGGCCACCACGCCGATGGCCACGGCCAGCAGCAGTACGACCAGGGATTGCAGGGGTTTCATCGGGCGTTACCTCCGGTCGGTCTGGGAGCGCAGTTGTTGCAGGGTGCTGCCAAGCACGCTGCTTTCGGCCTGCAGCGGGGCCTTGCGCAAGGCCTGAAGTTCAGCATGTTGCGCGCGCAGGCCCGGTGAATCCGGCCAGCGGCGCTGCGCCCAGTGGGCCACGCGGTTCAGCGCGGCATCACGGCCGCTGCGGTCGCCACGCTCGATGGCCGCACGCGCCAGGGTCAGTTCCAACTGCAGCGCGTCATCGGCAGCGGCGCGTTCGGCCTGGGTCAGCGGGCCGTTCAAGCGGCTGGGGGTGATGTCCACGAAGGGCGCCAACGCGGATTGCCACCACGGCTTGGCAGCCGCCTCGGCCGGCGAGGGCGGCAGTTCGGAAGGCAGCCCCTGCAGCGACTGCGCCACCACATCCAGACGGTGCAGTGCCTGCGCCCGCGGGCCCGTGCCGAGCGCATCCAGCGCGTCGCGTTCCTGCACCAGCGCCTGGCGCAGGTTCAGGCCTTCGTTGTCGGGCAGTTCGGCCAGCGCGGTGGCGGCCTGCGCATACAGGCGGCGCGCGCCTTCCACATCGTCGGCAAAGGCCAGCCGTTGCGCGGCCTGGGTCAGCAGCAGCTCGGCCTCGTCGCGCTGCACGGCCTGGCGGCCCTGGTTGGCGCTCTCGGCCAGCCGGCCCAGGTTCTCTTCCAGCAGTGCGCTGCGCTGGGACAGGCCCAGCATTTCATCGCGCAGCACGCGGTTGGTGGCCGCCGCATCCTGCAGCCGCTGGCTGGTCGCGCGCTGGTCGCGGCGCAGTGCCTCGACGGTGGCCTGCAGCCCGGCCAGCTGCACGGCCGTGGTCTGCACCTGCGCTGCCCGGTCACTCTGCTGTTGCTGCCAGTAGTGCCAGCCGGCATAGCCACCGGCGCCCAGCACCACCAGCCCGGCAAGCGGCAGCAGCCAGCGCAGGGTGCGGCGGGAGGGGGCAGGT
>NZ_JACVTT010000186.1:0-2260 GCF_016624665.1 Stenotrophomonas sp. S39
TCATTCGATATCTGACAGATGTGCCGACCAACGGTCGGCACCCACCAACAGGCGCCGGCCAACCCACGGATAGCCCGCTTTTGACGTTGATGTTGCCTTGGCCTCTGCAGGTGCAGGGCGCAGCCCTGCCGACCCCACCAACCTTCCCCACTTGCGGTAGGCACGCGCGCCCACTAGCCTTCGGCCGTCGTTCACCATCCAAGGACCGCCCGTGACTCACCGCCATCTCCTGCTGGCCTCGGCAATCGCCGCCGCCACGCTGGCCCTGGTCGCCTGCAAGAAGGAACCTTCGCCCGGCACCGAGGCCGCCACCGCCAGCGCGCCCGCCGGCGAGACCGCCGACCAGTTCGTCGCCCGCATCAACGCCGAATTCAAGGCCGCCTACCCGGAGATGACCTCGGCACAGTGGCTGTCCTCCACCTACATCAACAGCGATTCCGAACGTATCGCCGCCAAGGCCAACGAGCGCTCGCTGACCCAGCTCAACAGCTGGATCGAGCAGGCCGGCAAGTACGACGGCCAGCCGATGAGCGAGGACAGCAAGCGCGCCATCCACCTGCTGAAGCTGATGTCCTCGATGCCCGCACCGCGTGATGCGGCCAAGCTGGCCCAGCTGACCCAGATCGCCACCCGCATGGAAGGCAGCTACGGAGCGGGCAAGTACTGCACCGATGCCAACGATCCCAATTCCTGCCGCCAGCTCGGCGAGCTGGAGCAGGTGCTCGCGCGCAGCCGCGACTACGACACGCAGCTCGATGCCTGGCAGGGTTGGCACAGCACCACCAGGAGCATGCGCGGCGACTACCAGCAGTTCGTCAGCCTGGTCAATGAAGGCGCCAAGGGCATGGGCTTCACCGATGCCGGGCAGATGTGGCGCAGCGGCTATGACATGCCGCCGGAGCAGATCGGGCCGGAAACCGACCGCCTGTGGGAGCAGGTCAAGCCGATGTACGAGCAGCTGCACTGCTATGCACGCGGCAAGCTGGACAAGACCTATGGCAAGGACAAGGCCGAAGTGGGCAACGGCCTGATCGCCGCGCACCTGCTGGGCAACATGTGGCAGCAGGACTGGTCCAACCTGTGGGACCAGCTGGAACCGTACCCCGGTGCCGGCAGCCTGGACATCACCGCGGCGCTGGAAAAGCAGTACCAGGCCAACCTGAGCGCGGCGCTGGCCAAGGCCGGCAAGGATGCCAACGTGGCGGCGCAGTACAAGGCGCAGCGCGAGGCCGAACTGCGCACCGCCAAGCAGATGACCGAGCGCGCGCAGGATTTCTACGTGTCGCTGGGCATGCCCTCGCTGCCGCAGACGTACTGGGAACGCACCCAGTTCATCAAGCCCGATGACCGCGACGTGGTCTGCCACGCCAGTGCCTGGGACATGAACATGGAAGGCGACGTGCGCACCAAGATGTGCATCAAGCCAAACGAAGAGAACTTCACCACCATCTACCACGAGCTGGGCCACATCTATTACGACCTGGCCTACAACCCGCTGCCGCCGCTGTTCCAGGGCGGTGCCAACGATGGCTTCCACGAAGCGATCGGCGACACCATCGTGCTGGCGATGACGCCCAAGTACCTGAGCTCGATCGGCCTGGTGGACGCGCCCAGCGAAAGCCGCGAGGCGGTCATCAACAACCAGATGCGCATGGCCCTGTCCGGCGTGTCGTTCCTGCCGTTCGGCCTGATGATCGACCGCTGGCGCTGGGGCGTGTTCGATGGCTCGATCACCCCGGACAACTACAACAAGGCCTGGTGGGATCTGAAGGCCAAGTACCAGGGCGTGGCCCCGGCCAGCACCCGCGGCGAGGAATTCTTCGATCCGGGCGCGAAGTACCACGTGCCGGGCAACACGCCGTACACCCGCTACTTCCTGGCGCGCATCCTGCAGTTCCAGTTCTACAAGGGCCTGTGCGATGCGGCCGGCTACAAGGGCCCGCTGCATGAGTGCACCTTCTACGGCAACAAGGAAGCCGGGCAGAAGTACTGGGCGATGCTGAGCAAGGGCGCCAGCCAGCCGTGGCAGGCCACGCTGAAGGAGCTGACCGGCAGCGACAAGCTCGATGCCGGCCCGATGATCGAATACTTCACGCCGGTCAACGAGTGGCTGAAGCAGCAGAACGAAGGCCAGATGTGCGGCTGGCAGGCCAGCGCGGCACCGGCGGCGAAATGAAAGAAGGGGCGGGTCCGCAAGGATCCGCCCCTTTCTGGTAGTGGCGGGGGGGGGGGGGGGGGGGGGGGGGGGGGGGGGGGGGGG
>NZ_JACVTT010000187.1:0-2237 GCF_016624665.1 Stenotrophomonas sp. S39
GTCCCCGCAATCCGACACCGCCCCGCCAACCCACGGATAGCCCGCTGTTGCTGTTGCAGTTGCTTGTGCTTTCGCGTCGGCGGGTGCAGGGCGCAGCCCTGCCGGAAAACCCAACCCTCAGGCAAACAGCGGTGCCTGCCGCTGCTCCAGCCGCAGCAGTGCAGCCTTGGTTTCCAGCCCGCCGCCAAACCCGGTCAGCGCGCCGTTGCTGCCAATCACGCGGTGGCACGGCAGGATGATCGGCAACGGATTGCGCCCATTCGCCGCGCCCACCGCACGCGTTGCCGTCGGCTGGCCCAGATGCTGCGCCAGCTGCAGGTAGCTCCAGGTCTGCCCGAACGGGATCAGCGCCAGCGCATGCCACACCCGCAGCTGGAACGGCGTGCCGTGCGGCGCCAACTGCAGATCGAACGTGCTGCGCTCGCCGTGCAGAAACTGCAGCAGCTGCGTGCGTGCCTCCGGCAACGCGCCCGGTGCGTACCGCCAGTCGCCACGGCCACGTGCCGGGTGGCGGTTTTCAGGGAACAGCACATGGGCCAGGCCATGCTCGTCACCGGCGATGGTCAGCTCGCCGATAGGGCTGTCGAAACGATCGAACAACAAGGTCATGTCGGTTCTCCAACAAAGGTGCCGGACAGATGCCACAGGTGCAGCACTGCATAGGCCCGCCAGGGGCGCCATGGCTGCGAGCGCGCCTCGGTGGCACGTTCGCTCAGGCGCTGGCCCTGGGCGTGGCCCAGTACCTGCTGCAGCACCAGATCGCCGGCGGGGAATGCATCGGGCTGGCCCAGCCCGCGCAGCGCGATGTACTGCGCCGTCCACGGGCCGATGCCGGGCAGGGCCACGCAGCGGGCGACGAAATCGTCCAGGGCCTGGCCCGGGCCGAAGTCCAGTTCGCCGCTGGCGCACGCCGCGGCCAGGGCACGCACGGTGGCTGCACGGGTGCGCGGCAGGCCGATGGATTCCAGCGGCGCGTTGGCCAGTACCTCCGGTGCGGGGAACTGGCGGTCGAACTCGGCCGGCATGCCCGGCAGGTGCGCACCCCACGCATCCACCAGGCGCCGCGCGAACGTGGTGGCAGCGGCGACGGTCACCTGCTGGCCCAGCACTGCGCGCACGGCCACTTCAAAACCATCCCAGCCGCCCGGAACGCGCAGGCCTGGCCGTTCGGCGATGCCGCGAGCCAGCAGCGGCTCTTCGGCCAGTGCGGCGTGCACCTGCTGCAGGTCCGCATCCAGATCGAACACGCGGCGCACGCGGCGCACGATGTCCGGAATCAGCCGTGGATCGACCGCGCCCAGCTGCAGGCGCAGTTCGGGACGCTTCGGGTCCGCGGTGACCCGCAGCAGGGTGGGGCGCTCGGGCGTGCCCAGCACCCGCTGGTAGCTGTCTTCGCCGACCAGTTCGATGCCCGGCAGGCTGCGCTTGCGCAGGAAGGCGAGCATGCGCGGGAAATCCAGCGGCGGGCGGTAGCCCAGGCGCAGCACCAGGCTGCCGTCATCGGCTGCCGACGGGGCATGCTGGCGGCGCAGCGCGGTCGGCGCCATGCCGCAGCCCTGCAGGAAGGCGGTGTTGAAGCGGCGCAGGCTGTTGTAGCCGGCGGCCAGCGCAACGTCGGTCACCGGCAGGGTGGTTTCGGTCAGCAGCTGCTTGGCCAGCAGCAGGCGATGGGTGGCATGGATCTGCCCCGGCGTGGCGCCCAGGTGGTCCACGAACAGGCGTTGCAGCTGGCGCGCGCTCAGGCCGAGCTTCGCGGCCAGTTCGGCCACGGCCTGTTCCTGCAGGTAGCCGGCGTGGATGAGCGCCAGTGCGCGCTGCACGGTCTGCCCGGCCAGCGCCTGCTGCGCCTGCGGTGCCAGCTCCGGGCGGCACCGCAGGCATGGCCGGTAGCCCGCGGCGGCGGCCGCAGCGGCCGTGGGGTAGTAGGTGATGTTGCGCGGCTTCGGCGGCGGTGCGGGGCAGACCGGGCGGCAGTAGATGCCGGTGCTGCGCACGGCGGTGAAGAACACACCGTCGAAGCGCGCGTCACGGGCCAGGCGGGCACGGTCGCAGGCGGCGGGGTCGAGGGTGGGGGCGGTGTCCATGGCGCCAGTCTAGGGCGGGGCGGGGGCAGATACTCGCCGGATTCGGACATGGATGTTGGAGGGGTTGTTGGGGGGGGGGGGGGGCCCGCCCCCCCGCGCGGGGGGCCAGGGCGAGTTCGCACTGGGGCAATGGGCCAGCGATCGGGGGGATGC
>NZ_JACVTT010000188.1:0-2189 GCF_016624665.1 Stenotrophomonas sp. S39
GGGTTGTACAAGCCGGGCGCCCCGGGGGGTCGGGGGGGCCATGCCCGGGCGCCCCGCTGCCGATCAGGCCGACAGTTCCAGCAGCAGCTTGTTCAGGCGCGCCACGTAGGCGCCCGGGTCCTTCAGGCTGTCACCGGCGGCCAGCGCGGCCTGGTCGAACAGCACCCGGCCCAGGTCGTCGAAGCGCGCGCCGTCGGCTTCCGCATCGAGCTTGGCGATCAGCGGATGGCCCGGGTTGATCTCCAGCACCGGCTTGCTGTCGGGCACCTTCTGGCCGCTGGCTTCCAGGATCTGGCGCATCTGCAGCCCCAGGTCCTGTTCGCCGATCGCCAGCACCGCCGGCGAATCGGTCAGGCGGTGCGAGACGCGCACTTCGGCCACGTCATCGCCCAGCACCGACTTCAGGCGCTCGACCAGGCCCTGCCTGTCCTTCGCCGCCGCTTCCTGTTCCTGCTTGTCGGCTTCGCTTTCCAGCGCGCCCAGGTCGAGGTCGCCTCGGGCGATGTCGACGAAGCCCTTGCCGTCGAAATCGGTCAGGTAGCCCATCAGCCACTCGTCGATGCGGTCGGTCAGCAGCAGCACTTCCACGCCCTTCTTGCGGAACACTTCCAGATGCGGGCTGTTGCGCACCTGGCTGTAGCTCTCGCCGGTCAGGTAGTAGATCTTGTCCTGGCCTTCGGCCATGCGGCCGATGTAATCGGCCAGCGACACGGTCTGCGCATCAGCCTCGCCACGGGTGGAGGCAAAGCGCAGCAGGCCGGCCACCTTCTCGCGGTTGTTGTAGTCCTCAGCCGGGCCTTCCTTCAGCACCTGGCCGAATTCCTTCCAGAACGTGGCGTACTGCTCCGGCTTGTCGGCGGCCAGCTTCTCCAGCATGTCCAGCGAGCGCTTGGTCAGCGCTGCCTTCATCGAATCGATGACCGGGCCGGACTGCAGGATCTCGCGCGAGACGTTCAGCGACAGGTCGTTGGAATCGACCACGCCCTTGATGAAGCGCAGGTAGAGCGGCAGGAACTGCTCGGCCTGGTCCATCACGAACACGCGCTGCACGTACAGCTTCAGGCCCTTGGGCGCATCGCGGTGGTACAGGTCGAACGGCGCGCGGCCGGGCACGAACAGCAGCGAGGTGTACTCCAGCTTGCCTTCGACCTTGTTGTGGCTCAAGGCCAGCGGGTCGCTGTGGTCGTGCGCCACGTGCTTGTAGAACTCGGTGTACTCGGTGTCGCTGATCTCGGTGCGCGGGCGGGTCCACAGCGCGCTGGCGCGGTTGACGGTCTCCCATTCGCCGGCAGCGCCTTCTTCGCCTTCCTTCGGCATCTGGATCGGCAGGCCGATGTGGTCGGAGTACTTCTTGAGGATGCTGCGCAGGCGCCAGCCATCGGCGAAATCATGCTCGCCGTCCTTCAGGTGCAGGACGATGCGGGTGCCGCGCTCGGCCTTGTCAACGGTGGCCACGTCGAAGTCGCCTTCGCCGCGCGAGGTCCAGCGCACGCCTTCGCCTGCAGCCAGGCCGGCGCGGCGCGAGGTCACTTCCACTTCGTCGGCGACGATGAAGGCGCTGTAGAAGCCGACGCCGAACTGGCCGATCAGCTGCGAATCCTTCTTCTGGTCGCCGGACAGCTGGCGCAGGAAATCGCCGGTGCCGGATTTTGCAATCGTGCCGAGGTGGGCGATGGCTTCGGCGCGGCTCATGCCGATGCCGTTGTCTTCGATGGTGATGGTGTGGGCGGCGGCGTCGAAGCTGACGCGCACGCGCAGCTCGCTGTCGCCTTCCAGCAGGGCGGGCTGGGTCAGGGCTTCGAAGCGCAGCTTGTCGGCGGCGTCGGCGGCATTGGAGACCAGCTCGCGGAGGAAGATTTCCTTGTTGGAGTACAGCGAGTGGATCATCAGCTGCAGCAGCTGCTTGACCTCGGTCTGGAAGCCAAGGGTTTCGGTCTGGGTGGTCTCGGTCATCGATAGGGCTCCGTGTGCAATGCCGCGCCAGCGCGTGCGGCCTGGCCAAGGGGTATGGCTGATTGTCCCGAAATCAAGGGGTTGGTCTGGCAGGGCTTGCAGCCCTGCACCTGCTCAATGCAACGGCAACAGCCAAAGCCAGAGCCAGAGCGGCATTCCGTGGGATGGCGGGGCACTGTGGGTTCGCGGGGACGCCGTGAACCCATCCATGGGGGCTTGGTCGCCGCATCCATGCG
>NZ_JACVTT010000189.1:0-2039 GCF_016624665.1 Stenotrophomonas sp. S39
GAAAGGGCACGGGAGGGTGTCCTGGCTCGCTGGGCCGTTCTGCGACGGCCCGCCCTGCAACTGTCTGCGCAGGGCGGGCTGGCTGGGTAGCGGCGGCATGGTAGCAGGTGGGGGGCGTCGAGATGAGCGCTGTCACCACTGGGTAGGCCAATGCTGGCGTCGGATGCATGCACAAATGAGCACCGGCCACAGACCACGTCGCCGGCCCACTCCCCGCAGAAGAACAATCAACTTCCTGAACGAAGCCCATAGCGTCACACCAAATATAGTGGGTGACACTTGCTTTCGACATACGTTGAGATATGATTTCACCACGCCCAACCCCGGGCTGACACAGGAGATTGAAAATGAACAACGCAACACAAAAACGCGCTTTGAGCGTACGCCTGCCGCCTGATCTGATGGGTGCTTACGCAGGGCTGATCGAGGGTGCCGGTCTCACGCTCAGTGAGAACATCCGCGCCCATGTCCAATCGCTCGTCGAGCGTGCAAACGCTCTGTCCAACGATGGCCTCAAAGTCGACATCAGTTTCAACTGGAGGAAGCTGGGATCCGGCGATCCCTTCCCGGAAAGCGTTGGGGCCGTGATGGCGCGCGTAACTCTGCCGGCGACGGTTTCTGACGATCAGCTGAGCCGGATGATCTTCGCCATCCCCGAGTTCTTCGTGGGTGACCATGAGCCGTACCGCATCGACTCGTATTACTACCACCGCGTGGCAGGCGCAACCAACTTCATCGAAAGTAGCCGTAAAAGGCGGGAGGTGTTGAGCTACTCGATGATGGAAGGCCGTTGGCACGGCGGCGTGTACCGCTACGATGATGGGGTTTCGCTGCACGATCTGGCTTCTGAGATCGAAGAAAAGTTGCGTAACGACATCACCGCGACGATCCGGTGCATGCAGTTGGGGCTGCTCCCCGAACAGCGCTTCCTCACCGATGCCGAGCTGGCGAAACGGCTTGATGTGTGGAGCAGTGTCAAACTTCCCGACACTGCTGACTTCGTGGCGTGGCAGCGTACGTTGTCCGGCAAGCCGCACAGCTGACGGCTGCGGGGGTCCTGGGAGTCAGAGGCGGTCCAGTGGCGCCGCGCTGATAAAGGGACAGCCCCAACCGCCCAGTAGTCATGATGCTCAGCTTCACTGACTGGAAACCAGCAATGGAACGATGGCAACACACACTGGCCTTGATGTGTGCCCTGGCGCAACCCGCTTTCACCGCTACCGCAGATCCAAGTGTTTCGACGAGCGTGGTGGTGGAAGCGGGTGACAACCCCGGAAGGGCATCGCTCCAGGCACCCAAGGCGCTGTATGCGCCCCCACCCCGCATTCCGCCAGACGTCCTCTCCCCCTCCCCTTCAGAAGTGGTGGTGTTTGCCGACCTGGCGGGCAATGGGGAGGTGCAGAACGTGTCCATCGCCGTCTCCAGCCGCCTGCGCGATCTCGACCGCGAAACACTTGCGGCGGTCAAACAATGGCGGTTCGAGCCCACCGCCTCAGATGGCCATGCCATGCCCATCCGGGTCCGCGTCAGCGTGGTATTTGCCCGCAGCTCGCCCCGTCCCAGCCCCTGACGGCAAGCGCGACGAACCCAACGTGAAACCCCAGCGTGGGCGCTCCGTCGTCACGGAGCGGCAGGTTTGATCAGCACGGAACTGTGATTGGATCCAATGATGTCAACGCCATCGGCGAACAGATGATGGAGATTCCATTGTCAGGTGTGCTCCTGTGGCCTCGATCGCGCATCTACTATCATGTGCCACCCACGCCTGCGTTGCGCGCAGAGAGAGATTTCAACATCAATGAGCGTGTGACTGCTACATCGCGTTACGCAATGGTCATTGAGGATGACGCACTGTGCCCGGCGCTCTACAGCCGCCTATACGACGACTGGCAGCATCCCAGTGCTCCGCAGGAAGTATCAGCCGCCTACATCCACGGACACTGCGCGCAGGCGTTCCGTACGAATCCTGCACTGATACCAGATTCGCAGGGAACCTGGCTCGCCTATCCGGGGTCTTCGGCCGATGGCCTCAACATGGT
>NZ_JACVTT010000018.1:0-54224 GCF_016624665.1 Stenotrophomonas sp. S39
TGGGTCCACGGATGCCGTACCGCCGGGGTAGATCCACGCCATGCGTGGATGAAGCCCCGGCATCAGGAGTTGGCGACATGCCCCATCTGCAGGACTATCCCGAAGACATCGATTGCACATGGCTGGGCGTGGACCGCACGGGTGCGGTTGCCGCCTTCGTCACTGCGGGCAAAGGCGAGATCCCGGCCGTGCTTCTGGCAGACGCCGTCGTGGACATCCTCCAGGTTGAGACGATGCTGGTGGACCTTCCCGTGGTTGGGGACGCCGTGATGCACGTGACGCTTCCCCGGCCTGATGACTATCTGGCCATGGCCTCGCGCGGCATCCACGTCTACGACTGGACCGGCCATGACTACAGGCGCGTTGCCACCCCCGCCACTGCCATCCAGTACTCCGCACTGCGCGGAGAACTGCAGGTCATGGCACGTCTTGCGACATTCGATTCCGTGGACTTCGGGCAATGCCCGTCGCTGTCGGTCGGTGACCTGATCGAGGCAGTCCAGTCGCGCTTCTGAAGATGATCGCGTCACGGCACGGTCGCAGAGCAGCCACGCGTGGCGTGGCTCTACTGGATGCCGTATCGCCACGTCTGGTGTGGGTCCACGGATGCCGTACCGCCGGGGTAGATCCACGCCATGCGTGGATGCGCGCGCCCCACAAACAAGAAAGGCCCGGCATTGCCGGGCCCTTCTTCATTCCAACGTCTTCCCGCTTACGCGGTGAACAGCGCCTTCATCTTCTTCAGCGCGTTCGCTTCGACCTGGCGGATGCGCTCGGCGGACACGCCGTACTCATCGGCCAGTTCCTGCAGCGTCACCTTGCTGTCGGCATCCAGCCAGCGGCGGCGGATGATGTCGCGCGAGCGTGCATCCAGCTCGGCCAGGCCTTCGCGCAGCAGCTGCATCTGGTTGTCTTCGCTGTCTTCACGCTCGTAGGCCATCGACGGATCTTCGTCGTTGGACACCAGGAACGCAGCCGGCGACGGCGGGGCGTGGTCGTTGTCCTCGTCGGTCGGTGCATCGAAACCGATATCGCGGCCGGACAGGCGCGACTCCATTTCCATGACCTCGCGCTCGGACACGTTCAGGTCCTTGGCCACGGCGCTGACTTCGGCCGCGTTCATCCAGCCCAGGCGCGTCTTCGACTTGCGCAGGTTGAAGAACAGCTTGCGCTGCGCCTTGGTCGTGGCGACCTTGACGATGCGCCAGTTCTTGAGGATGAACTCGTGCATCTCTGCACGGATCCAATGCACGGCGAAGGACACCAGGCGCACGCCCATGTCCGGGTCGAAGCGCTTGACCGCCTTCATCAGGCCGATGTTGCCTTCCTGGATCAGGTCGCCCAGCGCAAGACCGTAGCCGTTGTAACCGCGGGCCACGTGCACCACGAAGCGCAGGTGCGAATGCACCAGCTCACGTGCGGCGTCCAGATCGTCACCGTCGCGGAAACGACGGGCCAGGTCCTGTTCGTCATCGACCGACAGCACCGGAATCTGGTGCACGGCACCGATGTAGGCGTCCAGCGAACCGAGCGCACTGGGAATCGGGAGATTGTTTGCCACAAGGGCAGTAGAGGTGTTCTGGCTCATAGGGGCTCATCTTAGCAGTCCGGCTTTTGGACTGCTAAAGCGGGAGGAAGTTCCAGTGTTCCGTCAACGGAACAATGGGCGATTCAACATCCCTACCCTATCGCGTATTGATGACAATGGCGAGCAGGCTCGACCATGGTCGAATACAAGCAAAATCAATTACTTGCCCCGAACAAAGTGCATGAATGGTCGTTTTGGGCCGCAAAATCCCATCGGCCCACCCCATTCAGCCCGGCAATGTTGCCGGTCGTTCAGCCCAGCCAGGCAAACGGCCACATCCGCCACCCCGGTAGTGCCACGCCATGCGTGGCAGGCGACGCTAATAGTACCCGGCCATGTTCAGGAAGAAGCCCTTCTGGTCGTACTTCAGCTCGGTCATGTCGTCGCTGAACTCGGTGAAGTTGTAGCCTACGCCCACCTTGAAGTTCTCGCCCACGCGGCGGTCCACGCCCAGCAGCCAGCCCTTGCGCACGCCGCCGTCGCGCACCTTCAGCCAGCGGTGCTCGGCCAGCCCCTCCCACTGCGCGAACAGGCGGTAGCGCAGCTGCAGGGCCGCGAAGTCGGCGCGGCTGTCCAGCCAGGCGCCCTCGCCACGACCGGTCCGGTAGTCGCCCCAGCGCGAGGCCAGCTTGGCGGCCATCTCCCAGCGCTCGCCGATCTGGCGGATGCCTTCCAGCGACAGCACCTGCGAGCGCTGGTCGTACAGGTTGCCACCTTCCTGCCCCAGCGAGGCCACGTCATAGAGGTAGGTGAACTTGCCGAAGCCGGCCCAGCGCGTGTTGTCGTGCGGGCGCCAGGCGAAGCCGACGTTGGTCTCCACCAGCTTGGCATCGGCCACCGGGTTGATCCGGTCCTGGGTATCGGCGTAGTTGGCGCGCAGGGCGAAGCGCCAGTCCTCGTTGAGCTTGTACAGCAGGCGGTTGGTGGTCACCCACTGCTCGCGCTGCTCGGCACCGCTGTCGCGGCGGTACTCCAGCTTGCTGTTCCACTGCGCCACCGCATCGGTGCGGCCACCGCTGACGCTGTACGCGCGGCGGTTGATGCGGCCGACGGTGGATTCCAGCTCGCCATCCATCAGGGTGAAGCCCAGGTTCCAGCCCTGCGCCGGATAGAAATCCATGCCGAAGGTGTGCACCAGCCCCGCGCTGTCCTGCCGGCGGTCCTTCAGGTACTGGCTTTCGTTGTAGACGTTCACCTGGTTGCTCAGGCGCCAGCGCTGGCCGACCGTCCAGCCGCTCTGCAGGCCGCTGTCGAACAACGGATCGGTGCCGGTGCGGTCGGTGCTGTAGCTGTAGCTGCCGTAGAGGCTGTGGTCGGGCGCCATGCGGTACTCGGCATCGACCTTGCCGCCATGGCCGCGGCTGCCGCCACTGAGTTCGGCACCCACGCTGCTGCGGTCGCCAAACAGGTAGCGCGCGCCCAGGGTCAGCAGGTCGTTCTTCTCATAAGCGCCGCCGTCATCGTCCAGGGTCACCTGGCCGGTGCCGTACAGCTCCCACGAGGAACCGAAGCGCTGCCGGTAGCCGATCGCCGCCAGCAGCGCCGAGACGTCCTGCAGTTCCTGTTCCTCGCGCACCCGGCGCAGTTCGCCGGTCAGCTGGCCATCGTTGCCCAGCCGCCATTCGGCGGTCAGCTGGCTCTGCTCCAGCGCCAGTTCGCCCTGCTCGGTGCGGGTGTGGCGGCCGTACAGGCTGAAATCATCGGTGAGGTAGCCGAGGAATTCCGCGCCGTATTCCTGGATCGGCAGGCCGGTGTCCTGGCGTGCCACCGAGAAACCAGCGTCGACGTCGCGCCACCATGCGCCCAGGCTCCAGTCCTGGCTGGTCCAGCCCAGCTCGCGCAGGTTGGCGCGGGCTTCCACCGCCGAGGCCTTGCCCGAACGGCGGCCTTCATAGGGGTTGCGGCGGATGAAGCTGAGGCCGCCGTTGTCCGAATAGAACACCGGCGCTGCGGTGGCATCGGTGCGGGTCTGTTCCATCTTCAGGTAGGTGCCGCGGCCGGCCTGCAGGGTCAGGTCGGCACCCTTCAGGCTGTAGTTCTCGCCGCTGCGGTTCTCTTCCACCCAGGTGCCGCCCACCGCGACGTGATCGCCGATCCACTGGCGGCCGCGCGCGCCATAGGTCACATCGTCGCTGCTGAAGCCCAGCGGCACGTATTCGTAGTCCACCAGCAGCAGCTGGTCGTAGCCATCCAGCGGCATGTCGCGGGTGATGCTGCGCACGTTCTCGCGGGTCAGCTGCGCCAGCGGGCGGGTCAGGATCAGCCGGCCCTGCAGGTCGTCGATCTCGTAGTCCACGCCTTCCTGCAGGGTGGCGCGGGTTTCGGTGCGGCCGGTGGTGCGGTCGCGCACTTCCAGCACCACCTGTTCCGAGCCCGGCAGCAGATCGGTGTGGCGCAGGTAGTACAGGCTGCCGCCCGTGCCGAGGAATTCGCTGTGGCCCGGCGCCGACTGCGCTTCCGAGCCGAACACCTTCAACTGCGAACGCGCTTCGCCCAGCGGCGTGGCCGACAGCGAACGCCAGTTCAACGCGCCGCCGTACAGCGAACGCACGTACTGGCCGTATTCGGTGCCGGTGATGCCGGTGGCGAAGTTGCCCCACAGGGCCTGGCTCTGGTCCCAGTCCACGCGCAGGTACAGGCGGCCCTGGGTATCGACGTCGCGGTAGGTGGTGGAGTCATCACCGTACACCGGGTAGTACAGGTCCGGATCGAGGCGGCGGAACACATCCTGCGCATCGGCGCGGCTGAAATCGCGGAACAGGTACTTCAGTTCACGGTCCTGGGTGTCGGCCTGCGCCGTCACCAGGTACTTGCCGCGCATCTTGCCCTTCAGGTAGAACGCCAGCCGGCCTTCGCTGAGGAAGCCATCGGTGTCGCGGTCATCGGCGGCCAGCGGCTGCACGTTGCCGCTGGCACTGTTCTTCGACAAGGTGACATCGGCGATGGCGACCAGGAACAGGTAGCGTCCGGTCACGTCCACGTCCAGCTGGCGCTGCGCGGACGGTGCATCGCGCGATTCCACCCGCACGTCATAGCGGTGCTGGCCGACCGGCTCCAGGAACTCGGCAGCGAACTTCTGCTCCAGGTCGACCGGGAAATCCTGGCCGTTGATGCGCACCCGGCTGTTGGGTTCCAGGTTGCGGCCGTACAGGCGCACGCGCGAGCCGTGGATGGGAATGTTCTGCAGGCGCAGCATGCTCTGCCCGTAGATGCTGTTGCTGACCTGCAGGTCCTGTGCGCTGGCCCCGTCCAGCGCCTGGCCCAGGGTCTTCTGCACGTTGTCGCGGGTCACCTGCAGGCCACGGTCGAAGTCGGCCGGGGTGACCAGCTGGATGCGCTGGATCTGCGTTTCATCAAACGAACCGCCGGCGCCGTACGCGCGCGCCACGTAGATCAGTTCATCGCCGGTACGCAGCTTGAACTGTTCCGGCACCGTGCCATCCCACTCGGCATCGCCCACGTAGTCGGACGGCAGCTCGATGCGCGCCAGCGGCGTCACCAGGTCGGTGTCGGTGCCGCGGTACAGGGTGACTTCCAGCTTCTCGATGAAGGAGGCGTAGTTGTTGTAGCTGTGGAAGCGCAGGGGGCGGATCACCCGGCCGTTTTCGAACGGTACGGTGGCGGCGGCCTGCACGCTCAGGCTGGGTGGCACCATGCTCGGGTCTTCGGTGGCCCACACCACGCCGCCGTTGGGCAGTTCGGCCATGAACTGGCCCCCGCGCGCGGACACGTCCGGGGTGACCGCCGGTGCCAGCGGCACGCTGCCGGCGGCGGACGGATCGGCTTGGCCCGGCAGTGGCAGCAGCGGCGTGTCGGCGTCATCACCGATCCGCAGCAGTTCGCCGTCGTCGCTGCGGCAGGTGTCACCCTCGCAGCGCACGTCGCTGGATGCCATCGGCGCGGCCTGCTGGGCCAGTACCGGGGGAGCGGCCAGCAGCAGGGCGAACACGCTGCAGGACATCGCATGGGGAAGCAGGGCTCGCACGATCAGGGCAGGGCTCCGGTGGTGGGTCTTCATCTCAGCGCCCCTCCCCGCTGTTGGGGCCGGCCGGCGGTGGCCCGCTGGGCGGTTCGATCGTCAGTTGCTGCAGGACGCGGCCATCGCCGCCATGCACCTCGATGCGGGTGGCGGCGGCGACGTCGGCCGGCAGGCGGCTGGCCAGTGCGCCACGCACCGCCTGCGCACGCTGCTGGGCCAGGGCTTCCTCGCCCGCCGTGGCGACCAGCAGCACGCGGCCACCGCCGCGCGCCAGCAGTGCCTGGGCGGCCTTGTCCAGCACGCTGGCGCGGTCGGCGGCCAGCGTGGCGCTGCCCGGCGCGAACAGCGCCTGGCCCAGTTCCACCCGCGCCGGGCGGGGCATCACGGCGGCAGGCGTACCTTCGCGGCTCAGCGCACCGTCGGGCATGTGCACGCCGAAGTCGAAGCGTGCCGGCAGGCCGGGGGTGATGCGCCGTACCAGCGGGTTGGGCGTGGTGAAGCGCGCACCGGCCGGCAGCGTCGACGGATCGACCTTGAGGATGAAGTTGCGGCCGCGTGCTTCGCCGCCCGGGATGCCGACCAGGTGGTAGCGCCCGAACGCATCGGTTTCCATCACCAGGCCTTCCACCGCCGCTACGCGCACGCCCGGGATGCCGCGTTCGCCGTCGTCCTGGATGCCGTTGCCGTTGCGGTCGTCGAACACGCTGCCGATGATCAGGCTTTCATCCAGCAGCGGATCCACGCTGACATCGACGTCGGCCGTGGCCACGTTGCCGATGCTGCGGTTCTGCCCGTCGATGGCGGTGATGCGGTTGGTGTGTACGCCGGTGCCGGTACCTGCGCCGACGCGCAGGTAGTACACCACCGTGGCGCGCTCGCCCACCGGCACGTCGATGCCGTCGATGCGCAGCGGCTGCACGCCACTGGTGCGCGCATCGTTGTCGGCATCGCGCACCGCGAAGCCACCACTGACGAAGGTGAAGCCCGGCGGCAGCGTATCCAGCAGCGTGGCACCGTTGGCATCGACCTCGCCCACGTTGTCGATGGTGACGGTGTAGCGCACCAGGTCGCCGATCTGCGCACTGCGCTTGGCGGCCACCTTGGTCAGGCGCAGCACGGCCTGCTGGCCGGCCACGGTCACCGCCACGTTGGCTTCGGCGCACAACGGGGTCGGCACGCTCAGGTCGCAGACGCGGTAGCGGAAGCTGTCGGTTCCGCTGAAGTCCGCGGCCGGCGTGTACGTGCACACCCCGTTGGCGCACTGCACGGTGCCATGCGCGGGCGCGGCCGCCACCTGCAGCGAGGCCGGGTCCAGCGGCGCGCTGCGGGTGGTGTCGTTGGCCAGCACGTTGATCAGCAGCGGGCCGCTGGTTTCGGCAGTCACCGCGTCATCGACCAGGGTCAGCACGTTCGGCTCGACGACGATGGCCACCGATGCGCTGGCACAAATCGACGGATCGGCGACATCGCAGACCTGGTAATCCAGGCTCTGGATACCGGCGAAGTTGGCCAGCACCGCGAAGCGGATGTGCTTGTTCGGCAGCACCGTGGCATCGCCATACGGCGGCGGCGCGGTGATGGTGACAGTGACCGTGGCCGGATCCACTGGCGTGCCATCCACGCGGTCGTTGCCGAGCACGTCGATGTCCACCACGCCGTTCTGCGGCATGTCGATGCGGTCATCCTCGGCCACCACGCCCGGCTCGGCGGCGATGACGGTCACGGTGACGGTACCGACGTCGCAGACGGTGGGCTGGTTGACCAGGCACAGCGTGTAGGTGGTGCTGTAGCTGCCCGGCGCCAGGCCCGCAGCCACGTCCACCCAGCCATCGGCGCTGAAGGTCAGTGCATTGGTGGCCACCGGCACGAAGTTGACCTGGGCCGGGTCGAGCGCGGCGCTGTTGAAGGTGTCGTTGGCGAACACGTTCAGCAGGCGGGTGCGCCCTTCCGGCCCGACCGGGCCACCCGTGTCATCCACCGCCAGCAGTGCGCCCACCGGGCCCTGCACCAGCACGGTGGCGATGGCGGTGGTGCAGTTGGTCGGCACGCCGTTCTCGCACAGCTGGTAGGCCAGCTGCACCTGCCCGGCCTGTACGCCCGGGGCCACCATGATCTGGCCCTGGTTGTTCATGGTGTAGCCCGGCGTGCTGCCGGTCAGGCTGGCCACCACGCTGCCCACCGGCGGCGGCGAGACGTTGTTGAAGCTGTCGTTGTCCAGCACCGAGCGGGCGATGGTGCCGCCCACCGAGGGATCGACCGGCGTGCTGCTGAAGTCATCGTTCACCGCCAGCACCACGTTGGCCGCGCCACCCACGTTGAAGGTGACGGTGGCCGTGCTGCACAGGGCCGCGTTCGGCGCGGGCAGGCAGACTTGGTAGGTGAAGCTGACCGGCCCGCTGGTACCCACCGGCGGCGTGTAGGTGAAGCTGCCATCGGCGTTGAACTGCAGGCCCGCCGGGGCCGCGCCCTGCACGCTCCACACCGAACCGGCCGGCATGTTGTCGTTGCTGGCCACGCTGTTGGCCAGGGTCTGCCCGGCCTGCACGCTGAAGGCATCCGGCTGCGGCGCGGGGCTGACCACCACGGTCACGCTGGCGGTGGCGCAGTTGCCGGGCGCGGCCACTTCGCAGACCTGGTAGGTGACCGTGGTCGGCCCGGACGTGACGCCGGTGCCGATGCTGATCGTGCCGTCCGGGTTGATGCCGAAGCCGGCCGGTGCGCCCACCAGGGTCAGGGTGACGGTGCCGGCCGCCGGCGGCGAGGTGCCGTTGAGCGAGTCGTTGCCCAGCACGCTGGGCGTGGTGCCGCCCGGGGCGATGCCGCTGAAGCTGTCATCACCCGCCACCAGGGTGCCGGTGTTGACGTTGAGGGTGACCAACGCGGTGCCGCACTGCGCGGCATTCGGTGCCGGCAGGCACACCTGGTAGGTAAAGGTGACCGCGCCGAGGGTGCCGGCCGGCGGCGTGTAGGTGAAGCTGCCATCGGCGTTGAACACCAGGCCCGGCGGCGTTGCGCCCTGCACGCTCCAGGTCGAACCGGCCGGCATGTTGTCGTTGCCCGCCACCGTGTTCGACAGCACCTGGCCCGCGCGCACGCTGTAGGCATCCGGCTGCGGCGCCGGGCTGACCACCACGCTCACCGTTGCGTTGGCGCAGTTGCTGGGCGCGGCCACTTCGCACACCTGGTAGGTGATGCTGGTCGGACCGGACGGCACGCCGCTGCCGATGCTGATCGTGCCATCGGGGTTGATGCTGATGCCGGCCGGCGCGCCGACCAGGCCCAGGGTCACCGTGTTCGCCGGCGGCGGGGTGACGCCATTGAGCGAGTCGTTGCCGAGCACGCTGGGCGTGGTGCCGCCCGGAGCGATGCCGGGGAAGCTGTCATCGCCGGCCACCAGGGTGCCGGTGTTGACGTTGAGGGTGACCGTGGCGGTGCCGCACAGCGCCGCATCCGGTGCCGGCAGGCAGGCCTGGTAGGTAAAGGTGACCGCACCGGTGGTGCCCACCGGGGGCTGGTAGGTGAAGCTGCCATCGGCGTTGAACACCAGGCCGGCAGGCGCGGTGCCCTGCAGGCTCCAGGTCGAGCCGGCCGGCAGGTTGTCGTTGCCGGCCACCGAGTTCGACACCGTCTGCCCGGCCTGCACGCTGAACGCATCCGCCTGCGGTACGGGGCTGACCACCACGTTGACCGTGGCGGTGGCGCAGTTGCTGGGCGCTGCCGCTTCACACACGCGGTAGGTCAGCGTGGTGGCCCCGGAGGTGACGCCACCGCCGATGCTGATGGTGCCATCGCCATTGATGGCGAAGCCGGCCGGCGCCCCCACCAGGCCCAGCGTCACCGTCCCGGCGGCTGGCGGCGACACGCCATTGAGCGAGTCATTGGCCAGCACGCTGGACGTGGTACCGCCCGGGGCGATGCCGCTGAAGCTGTCATTGGCCGCCAGCAGCGTGCCGGTGCCGATGTTGAAGCTGACCGTGGCGGTGTTGCACAGCGCCGCATTCGGTGCGGGCAGGCAGGTCTGGTAGGTGAAGCCGACCACGCCGGTGGTGCCGGCCGGCGGCGCATAGGTGAAGCTGCCGTCGGTGTTGAACACCAGCCCGGCCGGCGTCGCGCCCTGCACGCTGAAGCTGGAGCCGGCCGGCATGCTGTCGTTGCCCGCCACCGTGTTGGAGAGCACCTGCCCGGCCTGCACGCTGAAGGCATCGGGCTGCGGCGTCGGGCTGACCACCACGGTCACCGTGGCGGTGGCGCAGTTGCTCGAGGCCGCCGCTTCGCAGACCTGGTAGGTCAACGTGGTGGTGCCTGCAGTGACGCCGGTACCGACGCTGATCGTGCCGTCGGCGGCGATGGTGAAGCCGGCCGGTGCACCGACCAGGCTGACGGTGACGCTGCCAGCGGCCGGCGGCGACACGCCATTGAGCGAATCGTTGGCCAGCACGCTGGGCGTGGCGGTGCCCGGGGCGATACCGGTGAAGCTGTCGTTGCCCGCCACCAGGGTGCCGCTGTTGACGTTGAGGGTGACCGTCGCGGTGCCGCACAGCGCCGCATCCGGTGCTGGCAGGCAGGCCTGGTAGGTGAAGCTGACCGGGCCGGTCGTGCCCGACGGCGGCGTGTAGCTGAAGCTGCCGTCGCTGTTGAACACAAGGCCCGCCGGCGCGGTGCCCTGCACGCTCCAGGTCGAGCCGGCCGGCATGTTGTCATTGCCGGCCACGTTGTTGTTCACCGACTGCCCTGCCTGCACGCTGAAGGCATCGGCCTGCGGTGCCGGGCTCACCACCACGTTGACGCTGGCGGTGGCGCAGTTGCTGGACGCCGCCACTTCGCAGATCTGATAGGTGAGCGTGGTGCTGCCCGACACCACGCCGCTGCCGACGCTGATCGTGCCATCGGGATTGATGCCGAAGCCGGTGGGCGCACCCACCAGGCTCAGCGACACCGACGCAGCCGGCGGCGGCGTCACGCCATTGAGCGCATCGTTGCCGAGCACGCTGGGTGTAGCCGTGCCCGGGGCGATGTTGCTGAAGCTGTCATCGCCGGCCAGCAGCGTGCCGGTGTTGACGTTGAGGGTGACCGTCGCGGTGCCGCAGACGCTGCCGTTCGGCGCCGGCAGGCAGGCCTGGTAGCTGAAGGTCACGGCACCGAGGGTGCCGGCCGGCGGCGTGTAGCTGAAGCTGCCATCGGCGTTGAACACCAGGCCGGTCGGCGCCGTGCCCTGCAGGCTCCAGGTCGAACCGGCCGGCATGTTGTCGTTGCCGGCCACGTTGTTGACCAGCTGCTGGCCGGCCTGCACCGAGAACGCATCGGCCTGCGGCGTCGGGCTGACCACCACGGTGACACTGGCGGTATCGCAGTTGTTGGCCGCCGCCGCTTCGCACAGCTGGTAGCGCAGCGTGGTGGAACCGGCCAGCACGCCGCTGCCGACACTGATCGTGCCATCCGGGTTGAGGGTGAAGCCGGCCGGTGCGCCCACCAGCGACAGCCGCACATCGGCCGCCGGGGCCGGGCTGGCGCCATTGAGGCGGTCATTGGCCAGCACGCTGGCGGCCGACGTGCCACCGGCAACCACGCCGCTGATGACGTCATCGCCAGCCACCAGGTCACCGTTGTTGATGTTGAGGGTGAACGTGGTGGTGCCGCACAGTGCCGCGTCCGGTGCCGGCAGGCAGGCCTGGTAGGTCACCGTGATCGGCCCGGCGGTGCCGACCGGCGGTGCATAGGTGAAGCTGCCATTGGCGTCGAAGGTCAGCCCGGCCGGTGCGGTGCCCTGCACGCTCCAGGTGGAACCCACCGGCATGTTGTCGTTGCCGGCCACGCTGTTGGCCAGCGTCTGCCCGGCCTGCACGGCGAAGGCATCCGGCTGCGGCGCCGGGCTGACCACCACCAGCACGCTGGCGGTGTCGCAGTTGGCCGGCGAGGCGGCCTCGCAGATCCGGTAGGTCAGCGTGGTCGGGCCGGACTGCACGCCGGTGCCCACGGTGACCAGGCCATCGGCACTGATCGAGAAGCCGGCCGGTGCCCCGACCAGGGCCAGCGTCACCGTACCGGCAGCCGGCGGCGACACGCCGTTGAGCGAATCGTTGGCCAGCACGCTGGTGCCCACGGTGCTGCCCGGCGCGATGTTGCTGAAGCTGTCGTCGCCGGCCACGAGGGTGCCGTTGTTGATCGTGAGGGTGGCGGTCGTGACGCCACAGACTGCCGCGTTCGGCGCAGGCAGGCAGACCTGGTAGTCGAAGGTGACCACGCCCAGGCGGCCCGGCGGCGGCGTGTAGGTGAAGGCACCGGTGGCGGTCATCACCAGGCCATCCGGCGCGGTGCCCTGCACGCTGTACTGCGCACCCGGCGGCACGTTGTCGTTGCCCGCCACGCTGTCCGACAGCGTCTGCCCGACCTGCACGGCAAAGGCATCCGGCTGCGGCGACGGACGGACCACCACGATGACGCTGGCGGTGTCGCAGTTGTTGGCCGCAGCGGCTTCGCAGATCTGGTAGGTCAGGGTGACCGGGCCGGAGACCGCGCTGGACGGCACGCTGATCGTGCCCTGCGGGGTGATCGCATAGCCGGCCGGCGCGCCGACCAGGCTCAACACCACCGTGGCATCGGCCGGCGGCGACACACCATTGAGCGAATCATTGGCCAGCACGCTGGCGCTGGAGGTGCTGCCGGCGACCACACCGGACAGGGTGTCATCGGCGGCGACCAGGGCGCCGTTGTTGATGTTGAGGGTGAGCGTGGCGGTGCCACACAGGTTGGCGTTGGGTGCCGGCAGGCAGACCTGGTAGGCCACCACCACCGGACCGCTGGTCCCGGCCGGCGGCGCATAGGTGTAGCTGCCATCGGCGTTGAAGCTGAAACCGGCCGGCGGCGTGCCCGGCAGGCTCCAGCTGGAACCGGCCGGCATGTTGTCGTTGCTGGCCACGCTGGCGCTGAGGCTCTGCCCCACCTGCACGGCGGCGGCATCGTCCTGCGGCGCCGGGTTGACCACCACGGTGACGCTGGCATTGGCACAGTTGCCCGGCGCCACGGCTTCGCAGATCTGGTAGGTCAGCGTGGTCGGGCCGGACATCGCACCGCTGCCCGCGGTGATGGTGCCGTTCGGATTGAGGGTGAACGCGGCCGGTGCACCGACCAGGCTCAGCACCACGTCGCCCGGCGCAGGCGGGCTGACGCCGTTGAGCGAATCGTTGGCCAGCACACTGGCGGCGGACGTGCCGCCCGGGGCAATGCCGGCCAGCGTGTCGTCACCGGCCAGCAGGGTGCCGTTGCTGACGTTCAGCGTGGCCTGCGCGGTGGCGCAGCTCGCAGCATTCGGTGCGGCCAGGCAAGCCTGGTAGAGGAAGGTGACCGCGCCGGTGACGCCGCTCGGCGGCGTGTAGTTGAAGCTGCCATCGGTGTTGAACACCAGGCCGGCCGGCGTGGCGCCCTGCACCGTCCAGCTGGAACCGGCCGGCATGTTGTCGTTGCCGGCCACGCTGGCCGACAGCACCTGCCCGGCCTGCACGCCGAACACATCGGCCTGCGGTGCCGGCAGGATCACCAGCGCGATGCTGGCAGTGTCGCAGTTGCCGGCCGATGCCGCTTCGCAGGCCTGGTACGTCAGGGTCAGCGGGCCGGACACGATGCCGGCAGGCACGGTCAGCACGCCATCGGCCGCGAGCACGAAGCCGGCCGGCGCGCCGACCAGGCTGACCAGCACCGTACCGGCGGCGGGCGGCGAAACGTTGTGGAGCGAGTCGTTGGCCAGCACGCTGGTACCGGTGCTGCCGCCCGGCGCGACGGTGAAGCTGTCATCGGCCGCCGCCAGCGTGCCGTCGTTGATGTTGAGCGTCACCGTGGCCGTGCCGCACAGCGCCGCATCCGGCGCAGGCAGGCAGGCCTGGTAGGTGAAGGTCACCGGGCTGGGCGTATTGGCCGGCGCCGTGTAGGTGAAGCTGCCATCGTTGTTGAAGGACAGGCCGGCCGGCACGGTGCCCTGCACCGAGAACTGCGAGCCGGTGGGCAGGTTGTCGTTGGCGGCCACGTTGCCGTTGCTGATGGTGCCCGCCGCCAGCACCGAATAGGCATCGGCCTGCGGCGAGGGGGTGATCACCAGCGCCACCGTAGCGGTGTCGCAGTTGCTCGGCGCGGCAGCTTCGCAGATCTGGTAGGTCAGCGTGGTGGCGCCGGACAGCACGCCACCCGGCACGGCGATGGTGCCGTCGGGATTGATGACGAAGCCGGCCGGCGCGCCGACCAGGCTGAGCTGCACGCTGGCGGCCACCGGCGGCGTGCCGTTGAGGCTGTCGTTGGCCAGCACGCTGGCCGTGGTGCCGCCGGCCGCGATGCCGCTGAAGCTGTCGTTGGCGGCGGCCAGGGTGCCGGTGTTGACGTTGATGGTGGCCGTAGCGGTGCTGCACACCGCCGTGTTGGGCGCCGGCAGGCAGGCCTGGTAGGTGAAGGTGACCGCCCCGAGGGTGCCCACCGGCGGCGTGTAGCTGAAGCTGCCATCGGCAGTGAACGCCAGCCCGGCCGGCGGGGTGCCCTGCACGGCCCAGCTGGAGCCCGCCGGCAGGTTGTCGTTGGTGGCCACGCTGGCACCGGTCAGGCTCGCGCCGGCCTGCACCGCGAACGCATCGGCCTGCGGCGCCGGGGTCACCACGAAGGTGATGGCCGCGGTGGCGCAGTTGGTCGGCGATGCGGTCTCGCACAGCTGGTAGGTCAGCGTGGTGGCGCCGGCCGGCGCGCTGGCCGGAATCTGCACGCTGCCATCGTTGTTGATGATGAAGCCGGCCGGCGGCGCCACCAGCAGCAGCTGCACGGCCGCCGACGGCGGCGGGGTGACGCCGTTGAGGACGTCGTTGGCCAGCACGCTGGGCGTCACCGAGCCGGCCGTCAGCGGCGCGGCGAACGCATCGTCGGTGGCGACGATGGCACTGACGGCGATGGTGAGGGTTGCCGTGGCGGTGCCGCACACCGCGGCATCCGGCGCGGGCAGGCAGGCCTGGTAGCTGAAGGTGACCGGGCCCAGGGTGCCCGCCGGCGGCGTGTAGGTGAAGCTGCCATTGGCATTGAACACCAGGCCCTGCGGCGGCGACGGCACGTTCCAGGTGGAACCGGCGGGCATCGCGTCATTGCCGGCGACGTTGCCGGTATTGGCCTGGCCGGCCTGCACGCTGATGGTGTCGTTCTGCGGCGTCGGCCGCACCACCAGTGCGATGCTGGCGGTGGCGCAGTTGTTGGCCGCCGCCGTTTCGCACACCTGGTAGGTCAGCGTGGTGGCGCCACTGGCCGCATCGGCCGGCACCGACACCGTGCCGGTGGGGCTGATGCTGAAACCGGCCGGTGCGCCCACCAGCGTCAGTGCCACATTGGCCGGTGCCGGCGGGCTGATGCCATTGAGGGTGTCGTTGGCCAGCACGCTGGCGGTGGCAGCACCCGGCGCGATCGCACCGAAGCTGTCGTTGTTGGCCAGCAGGGCACCGTTGTTGATGTTCAGCGTCGCCGTGGCGGTCGCGCATACCGCACTGTTCGGCGCGGGCAGGCAGGCCTGGTAGACGAAGCTGGTGGGGCTGGTGGTGCCGGCCGGCGGCGCATAGGTGAAGCTGCCATCAGCGTTGAAGGTCACGCCGGCCGGCGGCGTGCCCTGCACGGCGAAGGTCGAGCCCACCGGCATGCCGTCGTTGCTGGCCACGTTGGCGGTGACCGACAGGCCCGCCTGCACGGCGAAGGCGTCGTTGGCCGGCGCCGGCGCGACCACCAGGGCCACGTTGGCAGTGGCGCAGTTGGTCGTGGCGGCCGCTTCGCAGACCTGGTAGGTCAGCGAGGTGGCGCCCGATGCGGTGCCGGTGGCCACGGCGATCGTGCCATCGGCGGCAATCGAGAAACCGGACGGTGCACCGACCAGGCTGAGCACCACCTCGTCCGCCGCCGGCGTCGCGCCGTTGAGCGTGTCGTTGCCCAGCACGCTGGACGTGGCGCTGCCAGCAGCAACCGGTGCGGTGATGGTGTCATCCACCGCGACCAGGGTGCCGCTGTTGACGTTGAGGGTGGCGGTGGCAGTGGCGCAGGCGCCGCTGTCGGGCGCGGCCAGGCACACCTGGTAGCTGAAGGTGACCGCACCGCTGAAGCCCGTCGCCGGGGCGAAGATGAAGCTGCCATCGGCGTTGAACTGCAGCCCGGGCGGCGGGGTGCCGACCACGCTGAACTGCGCGCCGCTGCCGACGTTGTCGTTGCCCGCCACCGAACTGGCCAGGTCCACGCCGGCCGGCGTGGACAGCGCATCGTCGACGGCCGACGGTGCCACCACCAGGCGCAGCGTGGCAGTGGCGCAGTTGCCCGGCGCCGCCGCTTCGCACAGCTGGTAGGTCAGCGTGCGGCCACCGGCCGGCACGCCCGCGGCAACGCTCACGGTGCCATCCGGGTTGAGGCTGATGCCGGCCGGTGCACCAGCCAGGCTCAGCAGCACATCGGCGGCGGCCGGCGGCGTGCTGCCATTCAGTGCATCGTTGAGCAGCACCGACGGCGTGCTGCCACCGGTCACCGGATTGATCGGCGCGCTGCTGAAATCATCGTTGTTGGCTGCCAGGCTGCCGACCGTGATGTTGATGCTGGCCGTGGCGGTGGCGCACAGCGCGGTGTTCGGTGCCGGCAGGCAGACCTGGTAGGTGAAGGTGACCGGGCTGGCCGCGTTGACCGGCGGCAGGTAGGTGAAGCTGCCACCGCCGCCGAAGCTCAGGCCGGCCGGCGTGGCGCCGACGATGGTGAACACCGCACCGGCCGGCACGTTGTCGTTGTCACCGACACTGCCGTTCAACGGCTGGCCGGCGGCCGTGGAATAGCTGTCGTTCTGCGCCGACGGCGTCACCACCAGGCGGATGCTGGCACTGGCGCAGTTGCTGGGCGCAGCGGTTTCGCAGATCTGGTAGCTCAGCACCGTGGCGCCGGCGGCGGCGCTGGCGGGCACCTGCAGCAGGCCGGCCGTGGTCAGCGCATAGCCCGACGGCGCGCCCACCAGGGCCAGGGTGATGCTGCCCGCCGGCGGCGGCACGCTGCCATTGAGGCTGTCATTGACCAGCACGCTGGTGCTGCTGGTCGCGCCCGGCGCCAGCGGCGTCGCGCTGAAGTCGTCGTCCATCGCCATCAGGGTGCCGGCGTTGACGTTGATGGTCGCCCCGGCCGTGCTGCACAGCGCGCCGTCCGGTGCCGGCAGGCAGGTCTGGTAACTGAAGCTCACCGGCCCGGTGAAACCGGCCGGCGGCGTGTACTGGAAGGTGCCGTCGCGGCCCAGCTGCAGGCCGTCCGGCGTGGTGCCCGACACCGTGAACACCGCGCCCACCGGCGCATTGTCATTGCTGGCCACGCTGCCCGAGAGCAGCTGCCCGGCCGGCGTGGAGAACACATCGGCCACGGCGGTGGGCGACACCACCAGTCGGATCTGCGCCGAATCGCAGTTGCTCGGCAGCGCGGTTTCGCACAGCTGGTAGGTCAGCGTCAGCGCGCCCGACGGCACGCCCGCATCGACGTTCAATACGCCATTGGCATCCAGGGTGAAGCCCGACGGCGCACCGACCAGGCTCAGCAGCACATCGGCCGATGCCGGCGGCTGGGTACCGTTGAGGCTGTCGTTGAGCAGCACCGACAACGTGCTGCCACCACCGGCACCGATCGGCGTGGCACGGAAGTCATCATCACCGGCGACCAGGGTGCCGGCGTTGACGTTGAGTGTAACCGTCGCGCCCGCGCACACCGTGCCGTTCGGCGCCGGCAGGCAGGCCTGGTAGGCGAAGGTGACGATGCCCTGCGTGCCGGCCGGCGGCGTGTAGGTGAACGCACCGCCAGCATCCAGCACCAGGCCCGCCGGCGCGGTGCCGGTAACGCTGAAGGTGGCACCGGCGGGGACATTGTCGTTGCTGCCGACATTGCCGCTGACCGGCACGCCCACCGCGGTGCTGACGTTGTCATTCACCGCCACCGGTGCCAGCAGCAGCTGCACCGCACCGTCATCGCAGTTGGTCGGCAACTCGGCCTCGCACAGGCGGTAGCCGAAGTTCACCGCACCCGCAGCGGCGCCACCAGGCACCGAGATCGTGCCATTGGGATTGAGCACGTAGCCGCTGGGCGCACCCAGCAGGCTGAGGATGACTTCGGCCGGGGCCGGCGGAATCGCACCGTTGATGGTGTCGTTGGCCAGCACGCTGATGGTGGTTCCACCGGTGGCCGGATTCAGCAGGCTGCCGCGGAAGTCATCGTCATTGGCGACCAGCGTGCCGGCGTTGACGTTGATGGTGGCCGTGGCGGTGCTGCAGACGGTGTTGAACGGCGCGGCCAGGCAGGCCTGGTAGCTGAAGGTGGTGGTGCCGGTGAACTGCGCCGGCGGCGTGTAGGTGAAGCTGCCATCGGCGTTGAACACCAGCCCCTGCGGCGCGGTGCCGGTGACGGCATAGGTGCTGCCGGCAGCGACGCGGTCATTCACCGATACATTGCCGCTGACCGCGCGACCGACCTGGGTGGTGAAGCTGTCGGCCACGGCCTGCGGCGCGATCACCACGGCGATGGTTGCGGTGGCGCAGTTGCTGGTGCCGGCCTGGCACAGCTGGTAGGTCAGGCTCAGCGGGCCGGCGGGAGCGCCTGCCGGCACCTGCAGTTCGCCGGTGGGCGCCAGCGTGAAGCCGGCCGGCGGCGCATTGATCAGCGACAGGGTGGCCTGCGCTGCGTCGATCGCCACACCGTTGAGCGTGTCGTTGGCCAGCACGCTGGCGGTGGTGCCGCCGGTGCCGGGCACCGGCGCAGCGGTGAAGTCGTCATTGCCCGCCACCACGGCGGCGACCGCCACGTTCAACGTCACCGTGGCTGCATCGCAGATGCCGCCATTGGGCGCCGGCAGGCAGACCTGGTAGCGGAAGCTGTCCGCGCCCGAATACGTGCCCTGCGCGGTGTAGCTGAAGCCGCCATCGGCAGCGACGCTGACCGTGCCGTGTGCGGCGCCAGCCAGCAGGCTGAACTGCGAACCCGCAGGCACGTTGTCATTGCCGGCCACGGAGCCGCCCAGAGCCACGCCCGCGGTCGCGGTGAAGCTGTCGTCCACCGCATCGGGGGCGATGACCAGCTGCACGTTGGCGGTGGCGCAGTTGGTGCCGCCCGGCAGTTCGCAGATCTGGTAGGTGAAGGCATAGGCGCCCGCTGCGGCACCGGCGGCCACCTGCAGCTGGCCGGCAGCGTTGGCGGTGATGCTGGCCGGTGCACCGCTCAATGCCAGGCTGACGCCCGCCGGGGCCACCGCCGTGCCGTTGAGGGTGTCGTTGCCGAGCAGGCTGACGGCGGTGGTGGTGCCCGGCTGCAGCGGCGTGGCGAACAGGTCGTCGGCGGCGGCCAGCTGGTTGGCAGCCACGTTCACGGTCACCATGGCGGTATCGCAGACGGTGGCGTTCGGTGCCGGCAGGCAGAGCTGGTAGGTGAAGGTATCCGGCCCGGTACTCGCGTTGGCCGGGGTGTAGGTGAAGGTGCCATCGGCATTGACCACGGCCGTGCCGCGGGTGGCCTGGGTGCCCAGAGTGAAGACCGAGCCGCTGGCGAAGTTGTCATTGCCGGACAGGGTGCCGGTCACCGGGCGACCCCCGCCCGGGGTGCTGACCGCATCGTCCACCGCATCCGGGCTGACCACCAGGTTGGCAGTGGCCGTCGCGCAGTTGGTGGCCGCGTTGGCATCGCACATCTGGTACGTCAACGCCCGCGGACCCGCAGCAGCGCTGGCCGGCACGACGATGGTGCCGTTGGGATTGATCGAGAAGCCGCTGGGCGCACCGACCAGGCTCAGCGTCACCTGCGCCGGCGTGACCGGGGCGGTGTCGAAGGTGTCGTTGCCCAGCACGCTGGGCGTGGTGCCACCCGCGCCCGGCAGCAGCGGCGCGGCGAAGGTATCGTCGTTGGCCTCCAGCACGTTGGCATCGACCACCACCGATGCGATCGCCGTCGAACAGACGCTGGCATTCGGCGCAGGCAGGCACACCTGGTAGTTGATCTGCACGGGCTGGACGATGTTGCCGGCCGGCGCGTAGGTCAGCGTGCCGGTGCTGCTGATGGTTGCCCCGGCCACCGGCGTACCGGTCTGGCTGTAGGTGGCGCCGGCCGGCGCGTTGTCGTTGGCGGCGAGGTTGCCGGTCAGCGATGGGGTGCCCGCGTTCACGTTGTAGCTGTCAGCCACGGCCGTCGGCGCGATGACCAGGCTCGCGGTGGCGGTGGCGCAGTTGGTCGGCGAGGCGTTCTCGCAGATCTGGTAGCCGATCGACGTTGCGCCTGCCGCGGCACCGGCCGGCACCGCGATGACGCCCGCGCTGTTGATGGTGAAGCCCGCCGGCGCGTTCTGCAGCGAAATGATCAGGTTGCCGCCGACCACCGGCTGGCCGTTCAGGGTGTCGTTGCCCAGCACCGTCGGCGTGCTGCCACCGGTGGTGGAGGAAACGGGCGTGGTGAAGCTGTCGTTGGCCGCGACCAGCGCGTTGGCCTGCACCGGCACGGCCGGCGTGGTGGCGCTGTTGTCGCCCGGGGTCGGGTCGGTGGTACCCGACGGCAGCACCAGCGAAACGCTGTTGGCCGGCACCGTGGCCGGGGTCGCGGCCGGCGCCGTGCCGTTCACCAGCAGCACCACGCTGTCACCCACGCCCACGCTGACCAGCACGTTCACCGCGTTGCCGCTGCCGCTGGGCTGCGCACAGGAAGACGCCGCCGTGGTCGGCTGGCAGGTCCAGGCCACATTGGTCAGCAGCGAGGACACCGTATCGACCACGCCCACGCCGCTGGCCGCCGATGGCCCCGCGTTGTTCACCTGGATGCGGTACTGCACCGGCCCGCCTGCGGCCACCGGGCTGGCGCTGACCAGGGTCTTGCTCACGCTCAGCTGCGCCTGCAGGGCCAGGGCGTTGGTATCGGTGGCGCTGTTGTTGCCCGGCGTGGGGTCGGCCACGTCGGTCGGTGCGGTCACCGTGGCGGTGTTGTTCAACGGGTTCGGGTAGCTCTGCGCCAGCAGCGGCGGCGGCAGCAGCAATGCCAGCACGGCCATGGCATGCGCGATGCCGGCCGAAGCCCTGCCTGCCCTGCCCTGCCTGCCCACTGCTGCCATGCGTCCGTCCTCGAATGCACGCCGTCGCCTGTTCCAGGCATCCGGCATCGGTGGTCCTGTCCTTCCCCCGCGCAGGGCATTCCCCGCGCGCACTGCACTGCACCGCGCGCTAGTAGGCGCCCGGGTTGTTGCTGAAGCTGACCGGCACGCTGATCGTTGCCTGGCCACCGTTGACCAGGTTCACGCCCACGTTCACCGCATTGCCGCCTGCCGCGCCGCCGCTGGCCGCCGCGCAGGTACTGCCGCTGGTCGCACTGCACGTCCACGCGCCACGCAGGGTGGTGCCGTTGGGCAGGGTGTCGGTGACCGTCGCATTGGTCACCGCATCAGGCCCGTTGTTGACCACCTGCAGCGTGTAGGTCGCGGTGCCGCCGGGCGTATAGGTGCCGCTGCCATCGCTCTTGGTGATCGACAGATCGGCCTGGCGCGTGCGGTTGGTGATGCGGCACACCAGGGTGGTGGCGGTGGCGGTCATCGCCGGCGCCTGCAGGGTGAAGCTGCCGCCGCTGCCCGACGAGACCACGGTGTTGTTCTGGTCGGTGCACTGCCAGGTGCTGGCATAGCGGGTCAGCGTGGTACCGGCCGCCGCCGCCTCGGCCAGCGCATAGCTGCCGCCAGGCACGGTGATGATCGCCGCGGTGGCGCCGTTGTTGCCGACGTTGCTGGCCGAGCCCACCGTGCTGCCGTTGTAGGTGATGGACAGGTTGAAGCGGCCGCTGTCGCTGGTCGGCTGCAGGTCCTTCACCAGTTGCAGGGTGGCGGCGCAGGCCTGGGTCACGCCTTCCACGGTGAACACCGCCTGGCCCACGCGGATGCCGAGCAGGGCCAGCAGGTTGTCGACCACGCCGCCGAGCACTGCGGTCAGCACCGGCGTCACCACCGCATTGACCAGCGTGCGCACCGGCGTCAGCAGCGTGTTGACGATGCCGTTGACCAGGTCGGCCACCGGCAGTGGCAGCGACAACGAGCCCAGCAGGGTCACCTGTGGATTGCCACTGATGAGCTGGATGTTGAGTGAGTTGACCAGCGTGGAGACCAGCGTGGCCGCGCTGACCGTACCAGCCGTGAGCGTGCGCGTCTGTGGGTAGGGCCCGGTGAAACTTGCGCTCTGCAGGCCCGGTGTCGCCGTGGCAAAGCCACGGATGCCCACCGCGATCGGGATGGTGATGTCGGCCACCGGCACCGTGGCGCCCAGCAGGGTCACGCCCACCCGCACCTTCACGCTGAGGTTGGTCAGGGTGGCGGTGGTCAGCGCCGTTTCGGTCAGCACCGTGCTGCGGTTGAAGAAGGTGGCATCGCTGATCTGGCCGACATACAGGTTGACCAGGCCCGGGCGCGCCTGCAGGGTCACCGCGTTGCCGACCAGGTTCACCGCCGAGATCGACCCTTCGGCGCGTGCGACATCGGCGTAGACCTGCAGGTGCAGCACGTCGGCGCTGATGCTGGTGTTGGACAGCGAGACGCCGAGCAGGTTGAGGCCATTCAACGCGGCGGTCAGGGTGCCGGTGTTCAGGCCCTGCACCAGGTCCATGTCGAGCTTGATGCGGATGGCCGCGCTGTGGAATGCCGCGCCCACCGTGCCGCAGTTGTAGCTCGGCGGTTCGATCACCTGCGCCCACAGGCGTACGTTGGCCACGCCGTTCAGACCGAGTGCCGCAGTGTTCACCGTGATCGGCGTCGGCGTGGTCAGCACGTTGCGGAAGTTGTAGAGCTGCACGCCGCCGGTCAGCAGGTCGAGCACGTTCAGGCGCACCGTGGCCAGCGAACCGGTCGGCAGCGCGACCTGCAGGATGTCGGCCAGGCGGATGCTGCCGGACGTGCCGGCCACGCCCAGCGGCAGCACGTTCAGTACGTTGGCCGCAGCGGTCTGGCCATCGGCCTGCAGCACCTGCACCATCGCCGCACGCAGCTGGCCCAGGGTGATGTTGGTGTTGAGCACCTGGCTGGGGTCGCTGACGGTGACGCCGCCATTGAGCTGGGTCAGCAGTGCATTGAGGTTGACGTTGGCGCCCGCCAGGCTGTTCCAGTCGGCGACGCTGAGCGTGAGACTGGTGCCCGGCAGCAGTGCGCTGAACAGCAGGTTGAGGATCGGGCTCTGGGTGGAATCAACCGACACCAGGCGCGGTCCAGCGCTGACGCAGGCCCCGGCGGTGCAGGCGGACTGGGCCTGTGCGCGGCCCAGGCAGGAGAGCACTGCCAGCACCACAAGCATCACCAGCGCCTGCCAGCGCAATGACGATGCTTTCACGCCCTTCACATTAACCATGCATCGTTCTCCGCCGATTTTTGGCAGAGGCACGCCGTGGCGACGTGATCAGCGCGTCGTCCTGGAGTAATCGCTCCGCCGGTGTCGCTCCCTGCGTGGGACTGCGTTCATTTCCGGTTCGGTTCGATTAATCCGGGGCAACGAAAGGCCGTCAAACAAGACGGCGTGAAATCGGGGGGAAGAGGCGCTTGCGGGCGCGCAGGAACGACGCGCAAGCCTCTTGAAGTGCAGAAAGGGACAGCAATTCTGTACACGCAGAAAAAGTATTGCTGTCAGGGAAGCAGCGCTTACCGAACATGGAGAGGGGGTGAAATATGCAGGCGATGTGCGACAGAATCCGCCGGGCCCGACTAACGGCTGGCCTTTCTCAAACACAGTTGGCGTTGCATTGCGGGGTTCGCCGCAGCGCCGTGGCTCAGTGGGAACGTGACGGCGGTACCGTTCCCAGTGTGCAGCATCTCTCGAAACTCGCGATTGTGACGCAGGTCCACTTTGAGTGGCTAGCCACCGGTCGTGGCCCTGGGCGTCCCGAGGACGGCGAGCTGGTCGCTCCGGAATCTGTCGCAATCGACCCGGCACGCAGCCCGCAGGAAAGCGCGATCCTGTCCCTGCTGCGGCGACTGCCGCCACGCAAGCGCCAGGTCGCCCACGCCATCATTGAAATGCTGACCGAGTAGGGTCGGGCCCGCGCGCTGTCAGAGACTGGCGCGCGGAGGCAGTGACCAATCGATCGGTGCCTGGCCCTGGCGCTGCAGGTACTCGTTGGCCATCGAGAAGTGGTGGCAACCGAGGAAGCCGCGGTGCGCCGACAGCGGCGAGGGATGCGGCGACTTCAGCACGCGGTGGCGACGGGTGTCGATCACCTTGCCCTTCTTCTGCGCGTACGCGCCCCAGAGCATGAACACCAGGCCGTCGCGCTCGCGGTTGAGCACGTCCACCACGTGGTCGGTGAAGCCTTCCCAGCCACGCCCCTGGTGGGCACCGGCCTGGCCCTCCTCCACCGTCAGCACGGCGTTGAGCAGCAGCACGCCGCGCTGCGCCCAGGGCACCAGGCAACCGTGGTCGGGGCGGGCGATACCGAGGTCGCCCTCGATTTCCTTGTAGATGTTCAGCAGCGACGGCGGCACCGGCACGCCCGGCGCCACCGAGAAGCTCAGGCCGTGGGCCTGGCCACGGCCGTGGTACGGGTCCTGGCCGAGGATCACCACCTTCACCTGCTCGAAGGGCGTGGCGTCGAAGGCGGCGAAGATCTGCGGGCCCGGCGGAAATACCGCTGCACCGGCAGCCTTGCGCTGGCGCAGGAAGGCGGACAGCTCGCGCATCTGCGGCTGCAACAGGTAATCACCGACATGCTGCTTCCAGCTCGGTTCCAGCTGGATCGCCGGGGTATCCACTACGTCATCCATCATCACGCCACTTCTATCGCAACAGGGGTCCATCGTTCAAACGTGCCAGCCGCAGCTGGAACAGCACCTTGGTCACCAGCAGGCGCTCCTCGATCGGCTTGAGCACCAGATCATTGGCGCCGGCCTGCAGCAGCCCGGTCTGGTTGTGCGGGTTGCCGTCACCGGTCATCACCAGCACCGGCAGGCGGCGCTTGCCGTAGCCGAAATCCACGCGCACGCGCTGCACCACGTCGCGGCCGCTCAGCTCACCCTTCAGGGTGACGTCGGTCAGCACCAGGTCGATGCGGTGGCGGCTGCGGCCCAGCGATTCGGCGGTGAGCAGGGTGAAGGCTTCCTCGGCGCTGACCACGTGCATCACGTTCAGCTGCTGCCGCTCGAGCATGCGTTTGGTCGCTTCGGCCACCACGCGGCTGTCCTCGACATAGAGGATGGTGGCGCCGGGAATGGTCTGCGGCTGCACGTAGCCGCGGATGAAGGTCGCCAGCGCCTCGTGGCCGAGCGCCTTGTCGAAATAGTCGGTGACGTACTCGGTGAAGCGGCGCTGTTCCAGGTGCTGCTGCGCGTCGCCGGAGACCACGATGACCGGCACGTAGGCCTGGCCGGCGGCTTCGCGCACGCGCTTGGCCAGCGCCAGGCCGTCGCCATCGCGCAGGGTCAGCGAGGTGGTCACCAGGTCCACCGGACCCTGCTCCAGCACCTTCTGCGCCTCCTCGATGCTGTCGCAGCCGATCACCTCCACGCCCGGCAGGTCACGCTGCAGGACGTCGGCGATCAGCCTGCGCACCAGCTTGGAACCATCGACCACCATCACCCGCGTCGCGGGCCCTTCAAGGTGCTTCAACGCTTGCGGTTGCATGCCGTTCTCAGGTGTCGGTGGGGCGGGTCTGGCGGAGGAAGTGGCCGGTCACCAGCCAGGCACCCAGCCAGCCCAGCAGCAGGGTGCCGAGCAGCACCAGGCTGCCATGCAGCAGGTCCAGGCCGTGCAGGACGAAGGGGCTGCCGTAGCTGCGCGACAGTTCGGCCAGCGGCGTGCGCAGGGCGGCACCGGCCACGCCGATCAGGGCCAGCGCGACCGCACCGGCGCCCAGGCCATACCAGGCGCCCAGGTACAGGAACGGGCGGCGGATGAAACCATCGCTGGCGCCGAGCAGCTGCAGCACGCCGATTTCCTCGCGGCGGGCCTGGATGTCCAGGCGCACGGTATTGCCCACCACCAGCGCGGCACCTGCACCGAGCAGCGCCGACAGCACCTGCACCAGGCGCGCACCGAAGGCCAGCCAGGCATCCAGGCGCTGCCGCCACAGGGCATCGTGCTGCACCAGGTCGGCACCGGGCAGGCTTTCCAGCGCGCGCGCCAGGCGGGCGTCATCCTGCCCCTGGCCCGGGGTGACCACCAGCAGCGACGGCAGCGGGTTGTCGTTGAGTGCGTCGATGGCTTCGCCGAGGCCGGCGTCGCGCAGTTCCTGCAGGCCCTGTTCGGGCGTGCGCACGGTCACGTTGGCCACGTCCTGGCGGTCGCGCAGCTCGCCCGCCAGGCGCAGCGCGCCGGGGCCATCGACATCGGCCTTGAGGAACACGTTGATGTCGCGCGACTGCTGCACGCTGCCGGCGAACTGCTTGAGGTTGTCCAGGGCGATGGACAGGCCCAGCGGCAATGCCAGCGCCAGCGCCATGACCATCACCGTCAGCAGGGTGGCCCACGGCTTGCGGCAGGCGCGGCCCAGGCTGAACACCACGCTGTGGGCGTGGTGGTGGAACCACACGCCCAGGCGCGACGGTGCGGCGGCTTCGCTGTTTTCGTTCTTGCCCATGCGTTACTCCGCCAGGTCCTGCGGCGAGATGTCGTCCGCCAGCCGGCCATGGTCGAGGATCAGCACGCGCTTGCGCATGCGGCGCAGCAGCGGCAGGTCGTGGCTGACCACCAGCACGCTGGTGCCGCGCGAGGGCAGCTCGGCGAACAGGGCCATGATCTCCGCCGCCAGGGTCGGGTCGAGGTTGCCGGTCGGCTCGTCGGCCACCAGCAGCTTGGGTTCGCCGACGATCGCGCGGGCGATGCCCACGCGCTGCTGCTCACCGGCCGACAACTGCGAGGGCAGTGCCTTTTCGCGGTGGCCCAGGCCCATGCGTTCCAGCACCGAGCGCACGCGCTTGGCGATATCGCCGCGGCGGGTGCCGCGCAGGATCAGCGGCAACGCCACGTTCTCGGCGATGGAGCGGTCCATCAGCAGGCGGTGATCCTGGTAGACCGCGCCCACCGCGCGCCGATGGCGCGGGATGTCACCGCCGCGCACCTTCAGCAGGTTGCGCTCGTCGAACACCACCGCGCCGCGGCTGGGCCGCTCGTCCAGGTGGATCAACTTGAGCAGGGTGCTTTTGCCCGCCCCGGAATGGCCGGTGACGAACAGCATTTCGCCGGGGGCTACTTCGAAGCTGACATCGGTCAGGGCTTCGTGGCCACCGGCGTACTGTTTGCTGACATTGTCGAAGCGCAGGACACTCATGCCCCGATTATGCAGGACCGACGCGACGGATCGGTAGCGCCGGGCCATGCCCGACGAAAACCTTCCGGTCCGGTGGGTGCCGACCGTTGGTGGTGGGTGCCGACCGTTGGTCGGCACGCCGTTAAAGCCACCCGACCAACGGTCGGGTGCTACCCGCTGATCGGCAGCGCCGATCAGCTGCCCGACAGCATCCGGCGGATCTTGCGGCCGATACGGGTCAGGAACGAATCACCGGTGTCGGCGGCGGTACGCACCGGCTTGGCCACCACCTGCACCGGGGTGACCGGGCTGGCGCCATTGCCTGCGGTGTTCTGCACGCCCTCGGCGCCTTCGACCGGACGGCCGTGGCGACGACGACGACGCTTGCGCGTCTTGTGCTCGCCATCGGCGGCACCTTCCGGTGCGCCTTCTGCACGCGGCGGGCGCGGCGGGCGCGGGGCCTGGGCAGCGGCGCCTTCGGCACCGGCGACCGGCGCAGCAGCCTGCTCGCCTTCCACGCGCGGCTTGCGCGGGCCACGCGGGCGGCGTTCGCCACTGCGCTCACCGTCGCGGCCACCACGGCCACCGCCGCCGCTGCCGGAACGGCCGCCACTGCGGCCACCGCCACTGCGGCCACCGCCACGACGCTCTTCCTCGGCGGCGCGGGCTTCGCGCGCTTCGCGGAAGATCTGGCCGACGCTTTCGTTGTCGTCGCCTTCCTCGCCTTCGGCCGGGGCCGGGCGTTCCGGGCGCGGCAGCGGGGTCATCAGTTCCTTGGTGACCGGCTCGGACGGAATCTTCTGCTCGATGTAGGCCTCGATGTCCGGCAGGCCCATCGCGTAGCGCTCGCAGGCGAAGCTGATCGCATCACCCTCTTCGCCCAGGCGCGCGGTACGGCCGATGCGGTGCACGTAGTCTTCGGCGTCGAACGGCAGGTCGTAGTTGTAGACGTACTTGATGCCATCGATGTGCAGGCCGCGGGCCGCCACATCGGTGGCCACCAGGATTTCCAGCTGGCCCTTCTGGAAGCGGTTGAGCAGGCTCTCGCGCTTCTTCTGCGGCACGTCGCCGGACAGCACGCCGACGCGGTAGCCGGCCTTTTCCAGCGAACGCGCCACGCGCTCGACGAACACCTTGGTGTTGACGAAGACCATGGTGCGCGCGCCTTCGCTGCGCGACAGCAGGCCCAGCAGCAGCGGGATCTTCTCGTCATCGGCCGGGAAGTAGATGCGCTGGCGCACGCGCGCGGCAGTGATGGTCTCGGCTTCGACCACCAGCTTCTGCGGCTCGTTCATGTGCTCGTAGGCCAGCTCCAGCACGCGGTGGCTGAGGGTGGCGCTGAACAGCAGGGTCTGGCGGGTGGTGCGCTCGGGCATGCGGCGCAGCAGGAAGCGGATGTCCTTGATGAAGCCCAGGTCGAACATGCGGTCGGCTTCGTCCAGCACGCAGATCTCGCAGGCGTGCAGCGAAACCACCTTGTGCTGCTTCACGTAGTCGATCAGGCGGCCCGGGGTGGCGATGATCACGTCCACGCCCTGCTGCAGCAGTTCGCGCTGCTTGTCGTAATCGACGCCGCCGTAGACCAGGGCGAAACGCAGGCCCAGGTCGGAACCGAACTTCACCGCATCCTTGTGGATCTGGATGGCCAGTTCGCGGGTCGGTGCCAGGATCAGGGCGCGCGGGTCTTCCGGCTTGCGGTCGGCCAGTGCCGGACGCGTCAGCAGGCGGTTCACGACAGCGACCAGGAAGGCCAGCGTCTTGCCGGTGCCGGTCTGCGCCTGGCCGGCAACATCACCGCCGGGCAGCGCGACCGGCAGGGTCAGCGCCTGGATCGGGGTGCAGCGGGTGAATCCGGCTCCTTCAAGGCCGGCCTGGAGGGCCGGATGCAGCTCGAAGGAGGAGAAGGTCAAATCGGTCAGCGGTTTGTCGCTCATGAGTCCGTCTTGGTATGGCCGCCGGCCCACGGGGCGGCTGGCACTTCATCGTCTAGGGGCACCGTCGCAAACTGCGGCCCCTGCGGCGGGTTGGCAGGCGGGGACCACCCGGTCCGCACGCCGCACAATGCCCCAGTTTAACGCACTCGGGCCGGCAAACCGGAACCGCCCGTCTCAAGGGACCGGGAGACGGCGCGCCCGCACGGGGCCTTCACCCAGCCACACGCCACTTGAACGGCCCTGTGCCGGCCACTGGCCCTGCCCCGGTGCCACCCCCATCTCCTCGAAGACAGTGAAATCCGACACATACCGGGCTGGGACACGATCACGATACGCTGGGTTCCAGCCAGCAACTGTCCCCGCCGCGCGATAGGGGTACACTGCCGGCCGTGAGCGTCCAGGCATCGCGCCGAACGCACCGCGGCAGACCGCTGCGAGGCAACGACGAGGGTCGCGCCACCGGGCATGGCCCAGTTCACCCACCTCCGGCCTGGCCGGGTGCAATCCAAGACGAGAAACCAAGATGAGCGACAAGGTTGTACACGTCGGCGATGCCGACTTTGATAGCGCCGTGCTGAATTCCAAGGAACCGGTGCTGGTCGATTTCTGGGCAGAGTGGTGCGGCCCCTGCAAGATGATCGCCCCCGCGCTGGACGAACTGGCCGACGCCTACCAGGGGCGCGCCAAGATCGCCAAGGTCAACGTCGACAACAACCGCGCGCTGGCCGCCAAGTACCACGTGCGTTCGATCCCGTACCTGGTCGTCTTCAAGGACGGCGAAAAGGTCGGCGAGCAGATCGGTGCGGTGGGCAAGGCCCAGCTGGCCGGCCTGCTGGACAAGGCCCTGGCCTGATCCTGCTGTTCCACGGCAGCCGCTGACCGCGGCTGCCGCTGGGCGCCCGGCGCCCGCATGAATGCAATACCCGGTGACCCTTGCACGGCGCCGCTGGCCGATGATAGTGTCGGCATATCCGGCCGCGTTCGCGTGCCGCACCCTCTGGACGCAGTTTCTTCCAGACCCATTCCCAACGTTCGCCGCCCCAGCCGGGCGCTCGCACCTTCAAGCGAGGAATAACGCTCTTGTCCGATAACACTCCCGAAACCGGCAGCGCCGATGCGCCCGCCGAAAAGCGCGTGCGCAAGCCCCGCGTGAGCAAGGCAGCCGCTCCGGCCGCCGCCGAAACCAGCGCTGCGCCCGCGCAGCCGACCCTGCCGCTGGCACCCGCGCCCGAAGCGCCGGCTCCGGCCGCAGCCGCCCCCGCGCCGAGCGCGCCCGCTGCTGAAGCCCCCGCCTCCGGCGGCGGTGATGGCGGCGAAGGCCGCGAATCCGGCCAGCCCCGCCAGCAGAACCACCAGGGTGGTCAGGGTGGCGGCCAGAACCAGGGCCAGAACAACAATCCCTACAACCAGGGTGGCCAGAACGGCCATCAGGGCCAGGGCAACCGCCGTGACCGCTTCCGCAACCGTCGCGACCGCGACCGTGGTGGCCGTGGCCGCGAAGACGGCATGCCGCAGGACGGTGGCGAGCAGCAGCCCTTCGTGCCGCGCCCGCACGCCAACGTGCCGGAAGGCTTCCCGGTCTACTCGCTGAGCGACCTCAAGCGCATGCCGGCGCAGAAGCTGCTGGAAATCGCCGAGCAGCTGCAGATCTCCGAAGGCGTCGCCCGCGCCCGCAAGCAGGACGTCATTTTCGCCCTGCTGAAGGTGCTGACCCGCCACGGTGACGGCGTCGCCGCCGACGGCGTGCTGGAAATCCTGCCCGACGGCTTCGGCTTCCTGCGCGCGGCCGAGGCCAGCTACCTGGCCGGCCCGGACGACACCTACATCTCGCCCAGCCAGATCCGCCGCTTCAACCTGCGCACCGGCGACCACATCTCCGGCCGCATCCGCTTCCCGAAGGACGGCGAGCGCTACTTCGCGCTGAACATCGTCGACACCATCAACGGTGAGCCGATCGAAGCGTCGAAGAACAAGGTGCTGTTCGAGAACCTGACTCCGCTGTTCCCGCGTCGCCGCTTCACCCTGGAGCGCGGCAACGGTTCGTCGGAAGACATCACCGGCCGCATCCTCGACCTGATGGCGCCGCAGGGCAAGGGCCAGCGCTCGCTCATCGTTTCCCAGCCGAAGGCCGGCAAGACGATGATGATGCAGCAGGTGGCCACGGCCATCACCACCAACCACCCGGACGTGCACCTGATCGTGCTGCTGATCGACGAGCGCCCGGAAGAAGTGACCGAAATGCAGCGCACCGTGCGCGGCGAGGTCATCAGCTCGACCTTCGACGAGCCGGCCGCGCGCCACGTGCAGGTGGCCGAAATGGTCATCGAGCGCGCCAAGCGCCTGGTCGAGCACAAGAAGGACGTGGTGATCCTGCTGGACTCCATCACCCGCCTGGCCCGCGCCTACAACAACGTGGTGCCGAGCTCGGGCAAGGTGCTGACCGGCGGCGTGGACGCCAACGCCCTGCACCGCCCGAAGCGCTTCTTCGGTGCCGCGCGCAACGTGGAAGAAGGCGGCAGCCTGACCATCATCGCCACCGCGCTGGTCGACACCGGCTCGAAGATGGACGAGGTGATCTACGAAGAGTTCAAGGGCACCGGCAACAGCGAGGTGCACCTGAGCCGTCGCATCGCTGAAAAGCGCGTGTTCCCGGCCATCGACATCAATCGTTCGGGCACCCGCCGCGAAGACCTGCTGATCGAACCGGAACTGCTGCAGAAGATCTGGATCCTGCGCAAGCTGCTGCATCCGATGGATGAAATGGCCGCGATGGAATTCCTGCTGGACAAGATGAAGAACACCAAGTCCAACGACGAGTTCTTCGGTTCCATGAAGCGATAAGAAGAAAGCCCCGCACTGCGGGGCTTTTTTTTGGCTTTCGCGGCGGCAGGCATCCACGCATGGCGTGGATCTACTTCGTTCGCCGCGCCATGCCCGGCGGCGTGGATCTACCGGTAGCGCCGGGCCATGCCCGGCGGCAGGCCTCTACGCGCAGACCTCGCGCGGGTCCAGGCCGAGGTCCCGGCAGATGCGGTCGTGGGCAAGGCCGGCACAGCGCAGCGTGCCGCCCAGCATTTCGCTGAGCATGCTGCTGCCGCGATAGGCCAGGTAGCACCACGGTTCGACCGGCACCTTGCCGCCCTGCGCCTTCATCACCACGCGCGCCTCGTCCCAGGCACCAACAAGGTAGAGGGCCAGGGCGAACTCGGCCCGATGGCGGCGCTCACGCGATGAGGTGCAGGCCGCCAGCGCGCGCTCCAGGCCGGCGGGCTGCACGTCCAGCCAGTCCAGCAGCGCCTTGCGCACCAGGTCGGCCAGGCCGGGCACGTTGGCGGTACGCACCACCCCGACGATCTCCAGCGGCGCATCGCACTCGTCCATCCACGGGTAGGTCCATTCCACCACGTGCGCCGCGATCGCCGCATGGGCATCGCGGCCGGGCGGGGCGTTGTCACTGATCCAGCGCAGGTACGCCCACATCTCCTCGTCACTGCCGTCCCACTTTTCCATGCTGGCCTTGGCCAGCATGTAGACCGAGGGTGCGTGGTACGGCGCCAGCGCCATCACGTGCGCGAAGCGCTCGCTGCGCGCCTCACGTTCGATGTCGCACACCACGTCACAGTGCAGCAGGCCATAGAACGCCAGCGGCGGTGCGTCCGCACGCTCGGCCAGTGCCTTGAACAGCCGCTGCGCCGCCTGGAACTTCAGCGGGAAGGCGCGCCGGCGCGCTTCGGGGATTTCATGAAAGTAGGTCTCGCCGCGCAGGCGCCAGCCTTCGCCCAGCTCGGCAAAGGCCAGCAGCAGTGCAGCATCGATGGAATCGGGCGCGTGTGCGTGCCATTGCGCGGCGAGCGCAGGCGCCTGCACCTGCTTGCCGAGGTAGGCGTAGAAATCCACCTGGCTGCCTTCGTGGATCCCGGCCATCATCGCCGAAGCCTGCGCGTACGCGCCCTGCCGTACCAGCTCAAGCAGCGCGCGTGCGTCGGTGACGCAGGTGACATCGATGGTGGAACCATGAGGCTGCAGCCTCACGCTCTGGAGTAAACGGCGCATGGTCGTCCTTGTCTGTGGATCCGCACGACACGCGGATCGCTTCCTGGTGCGCCAGTTTAACGGCGCACCAGGACACGTGGACGGAACGACATCAAGCTTTGATCCGCTCGCCGGCCATCACCCGGCGCAACCGCGTGGCTTACGGGCAGGCCACCGCACCTTCGGCATTGGCCGTATTGGCGGTCAGCTTGACCTGGGTGAACGCCGCAGCGAACGGCGTGTCGGCGGTCACCACGAACGGGGCTTCCACCGCGCCCAGTGCCACGCCCTGCTTGGCGAAGCACGCCAGCGGCACGGTCACCGTCTGCTTCTGGCCGGGCGAGAGCTTGCCCAGCAGCGGCGCGATATCCACCCCGCCCTCGCAGCCACTGCCGCACTGCATGGTCACCTTCACCGGCGAGGCCGGTCGCTTCACCAGCTGCACATCGAACTGCAGCGCGCCGTTGCTGCGCGCCAGTGCGCCCAGGTTGCGGCGCGAGGTGCTGCGTGCGATCAGCTGCGCGGGGGCCAGCCAGGTCACTTCCTTGGCGTCCTGCTGCGTGTTCACCTGCACGGTACGCACCTGCACCACCGGCTTGGCGGTGGGCCAGCGCAGCGTGGCGTTCAGATCGCTGCCCAGCGGCTGGGTCGCACCCGCGGCGGCCACGTGCAGGGCGAACGGCGGCGTGTCGGCACGGTTGAAGATCGGCAGTACGGTCACTTCACCGCAGCTGTCCGGGTTGGCTTCGTCCAGGCGCGCGACCTTGCCGCCCTTGGCGTAGCTCAGGCCATAGCCCAGCGCAAACAGCGACGGCTTCTTCGCATCGGGCTGGTCGATCGGTGCCGGGCACGGCACGCCCGGCCACGGGAAGCTGAGGCGGCCACGGAAGTCGTGCGCGGGCTTGCCGCCCTTGCCCGCCACCAGCACGTCGGTCACGCCCTTGCCTTCGGTGCCCGGCAGCCAGGCCGCGACGAAGGCGCTGGACAGGTTCAGCAGGTCGTTGGTGTACATCGGCCGGCCGGACATATAGACCGTCACCACCGGTTTGCCGGCCGCTGCGGCGGCCTTCAGCACGGCCAGGTCCTGCGGATAGGCGCGGCTGTGGCTCACCGTGTCCGAGGCGAGGATGTCGCCGTTGGTTTCCGCATACGGCGTCTCGCCGATCACCGCCAGCACCACGTCGAACGCCTTCGGATCGATGCCCTGGCCATCGGCACTGAAGCTGACCTTGTCCGTACCCAGTTCGGCGCGCAGCGCGCCCAGCACCGAATCTGCGTTGGGGAAGTCGGCATTCCTGTTCTCGGTGCCCTGCCAGGTCAGCGACCAGCCACCGGACTGGTCACCGATGTTGTCGGCGCCCTTGCCGACCACCAGCACGCGCGCATCGCGGCGCAGCGGCAGCACCTTGCCTTCGTTCTTCAGCAGCACCAGCGATTCGCGCACCGCACGCCGCGCCAGCTCGCGGTGCTGCACGGCGGTGGCATCCCCGGCGTAGCGGCTGTCAGACGGCTTGTGTTCGAACAGCCCGGCACGCAGCTTCACCCGCAGGATGCGCGTCACTGCGTCATCGATGCGCGCCATCGGGATCTCTCCCTTCTGCACCTGCGCGGTGGTGTTGTCGATGAAGGCCTTCCAGTCATCGGGCACCATCACCATGTCGATGCCGGCGTTGATGGCCTGCGCGCAGCTGTCGTTGCGGCAGCCCGGCACCTGGGCAATGCCGTTCCAGTCGGAGACGACGAAGCCGTCGAAGCCCATCTTGTCCTTCAGCGCATCGGTCAGCAGCGCCTTGCTGCCGTGCATCTTGCCGTAGTCGACACCGCCCGCGCGGTCGTTCCAGCTGTTGAAGGAGGCCATCACGGTCTGCGCGCCTTCGGCCAGCGCGCCGTAGTAGCCCTGCGCATGCACGTTGATCATCGTCGCCTTGTCGACCAGCGCCTCGCCCTGGTCGCGGCCGCTGTCGGTGGCGCCGTCGCCCAGGTAGTGCTTGGCGGTGGTGATTACGTTGCCGTCATCCTTGAAGGCGCCCTGCGCGCCCTTCACGTAGGCGTGGGCGAAGCTGCGGATCACTGCCGGGTCGGACGAATAGCTTTCGTAGGTGCGGCCCCAGCGCGGGTCGTGGGCCACGGCCAGGGTGGGCGCGAAGACCCAGCCGATGCCGGTGGCGCGCACCGACCGCGCGGTCGCCTCGCCGATGCGCTCGATCAGTTCGGGATCACCGGCGGCGCCCAGGCCGATGTTGTGCGGGAACAGGGTCGCGCCCAGCACGTTGTTGTGGCCGTGTACCGCATCGGTGCCCCAGATCACCGGCACCGGCGTCTTCGCATCGGTGGCCAGCGAGGCGGCATGGTAGGCATCGGCCAGCTCCAGCCACGCCTGCACGCTGGCGTGCTTGTCCATGCCCGGCCACGAGCCGCCGCCATTGAGCACCGAGCCGATGTAGTAGCGGCGCACCTGCTCCGGCGTGATCGTCTTGATCTCGGCCTGGGTCATCTGCCCGATCTTCTGCGCCAGCGTCATCTGCGAAAGGATCTGCTGCACGCGGCTTTCGATCTGCGCGTCGGGGGTGATCGCGCTGTGCACGCGCGGCCAGTCCTGCAGACGTTCGCCGCTGGCCGGTGCGGCACCGACGGGCGCGACAAGGGCGGCCAACAGGCAGCTGGCAAGAAGGGTCTGGGTGGGGCGATTCACTGGGCTCTACCTCCGTGGATGAAATTCCTGGCGCGCGTGTCTGCGACCGCACGCCGGCATGGGCGCTTGCGCACCGCTCCTGACAGCGCTGTCATATAAGGCGACCCCGCTGCTGTCAATCGTTGTTGGCGGGCAACGTGCCGGGCGTCCCGCAACCACGGGGCCTGGCGCATCATCGACGCGCCATCGCAGTGCGCGGGTGCTGCATCGCGACACGGAATCGGGACGTGCCAGCGCCCCTCCTGTCGTGGCACCATCCGCCTGCTTCGGCAACATCGACCGGGCCAGCACGCACTACCATCGCCGCGTGCCCGCCGCCTTCCAGGAGGAACCATCGCACCATGCGCAGTCGAATCGAGGATGTCGCCGCCGTTGCCGGGGTTTCGATCAAGACCGTGTCCCGCGTGCTCAACCACGAGCCGAACGTGCGCGAGCAGACGCGCGAGCGCGTGCTGGCGGCCGTGGCACGGCTGGGCTACAAGCCGAACCTGTCCGCGCGCAGCCTGGCGGGCCAGCGCTCGTACGCACTGGCGCTGGTCTACAACAATCCCTCGCGCAACTACCTGATGGAAATCCAGAGCGGCATGCTGGAAGCCTGTCATGCGCAGCACTACAACCTGATCCTGGGCCCGGTCGGCACCGGCCGCCGCACCCTGCCCGACCTGGCCGCGCTGTTCGAGAATTCGCGCCCCGACGGCGTGGTGCTGATCCCGCCGCTGACCGATGACGAGGTGGTGCTGTCCTGGCTGGAAGAACAGGAGATTCCCTTCGCCTGCATCGCGCCACGCCATCCGGAAGGCCGCATCGGCGTGCGCATGGATGAAACCACCGCCGTGGTCGAACTGATCGGACACCTGGTTGCGCAGGGCCACCGCCGCATCGGCCACATCAAGGGGCCACGCGCGCATGGTGCCTGCCAGTGGCGCCACGCCGGCTACCGGCAGGCGCTGCGCGAGGCCGGCATTGCCTACGATCCGCAGCTGGTGGCCAACGGCCAGTTCTCGTTCGAGTCCGGCGTGGACGCGGCCAACGTCCTGCTCGACCTCGACGATCCGCCGACGGCGATCTTCGCGGCCAACGATGACATGGCCGCTGCGGTCTACCGCGTGGCCGGCGAGCGCGGGCTGCGCGTGCCGCGCGATCTGTCGGTGTGCGGCTTCGACGACACGCCGATTGCCGGGCACATCTACCCGGCACTGACCACCGTGCGCCAGCCGACCGCGCACATGGGCCGGCTGGCCACCGAGCAGCTGATCGAGCACATCCGCGCCGATGCGGCCGGGCGCATGATCACCGTCGAGCACGCGGTGCTGGAACGCGAGTCTACCGCCGCGCCGCGCCGACGCTGAGCCCTGCCGCAGCGGGCCAACGCGCCCGTTGTGGCTTCGCCGCACGCGCTGTCCGCTGACAGTCGTCACCATGTCCAGAACCTGTCCTCCCGGTCAGTGATTCAAGCCATCCAGTGGACATGCACGACATCCACCGGCCATTGCCGTTGTCCAGCGCTGTCAGTCCTCTCCTCCCTCCATGCTGAAGCGCCCTGGCGCGGCATCCGCGCAGTTTCGTTCTGCACCGCACAACGTTTTTCCGCCGATCGATTGGCAGCGCTGTCATGCCTGAAAAAACGCTGCAGATGCCGCAGCCAAAGGCAATTCATCGGCGTGAGCAGGTGCATGGCAACGGTTACATCGCGGCCCACGCAGGCGTTGGCCAGGCGCACTTGATGGCAGTTTGTTGACAACGCTGTCAACCGTCGCTCCAATCCGGCCACGTGCAGTAACCCGCGATCGAGACAACGCCGCAACGACACAACCGAATTCCCTGGGGAGGGAGCTTCCATGAAGACGTACAAGGCAGTACCTCGCAAGACGATGCTCACTTCCGCGCTGCTCGCAGCGCTCGCCGCACCGGCATGGGCGCAGGACGCACCTGCCGGCGACACGCCCGACCCGGCCACGCTCGATACCGTGCAGGTCACCGGTATCCGCGGCAGCCTGCAGTCGTCGATGAACCTCAAGCGCGACAGCCAGGGCGTGGTCGATGGCATCGTCGCCGAGGACATCGGCAAGTTCCCGGATACCAACCTGGCCGAATCGCTGCAGCGCATCAGCGGCGTGTCGATCGACCGCACCTCCAGCGGCGAAGGTTCCAAGGTGACCGTGCGCGGCATCGGCCCCGACTACAACCTGGTGCTGTTGAACGGCCGCCAGATGCCCGCGTCCAACCTCGGCAACGGCGGTGCCGGCCTGAACGGTTCGCGCTCGTTCGACTTCGCCAACCTCGCTTCCGAATCGATCTCCGCGGTGGAGGTGTACAAGACCAGCCGCGCCGACAACCCGGCCGGTGGCATCGGCGCCACCATCAACATCAAGACCCTGCGGCCGCTGGAATCGGAGCCGGTGATCAGCCTCGGCCTGAAGGCGGTCAACGATTCCTCCAACGACAACCTGCCGCGCACGCTGCAGGGGTCGAACGTCACCGGCGAACTGTCGGGCATCTTCAGCCAGCGCTATGCCGACGACCGCTTCGGCATGGCCTTCAGTGCCAGCCACCAGGAGCGCGATTCCGGCTTCAACCAGGCCACCGTGGCCGAGGGCTGGGCGACGTTCTACGGCAACAACACCACCGATGGGCGCACCCTGCCGCAGCCGGGCCAGGGTTATTCGGACCGCATCACCAACCGGCCGGGCCCGAACGATGTGTATGGGCGGCCGCAGAACACCGCCTACAACGTCAACGGCGTGCAGCGCCAGCGCACCAACGCGCAGGCCACGTTCCAGTGGAAGCCGACCGACAATGTCACCACCACGCTGGACTACACCTATGTCGAGAACAAGGTGCAGCAGCAGCGCAGCGAACTGTCGGTGTGGTTCAACTACGGCCCGGGCGACAGCACCTGGACCAATGGCCCGGTGGCTGCACCGATCATCTATAGCGAAGACATGACCAATTCGGACGTGTCGATGGGCGGCGCGCGGCTGGCCACCAAGACCGGCATGCACTCGCTGGGCTTCAACGTGGACTGGGAAGTGAACGACGCCCTGGACCTGTCGTTCGATGCGCACAACTCCACCGCCGAATCGCAGCCGGACAGCCCTTACGGCTCGGCCGGCGTGCTTGGCGTGGCTGCCTTCGTGCGCGGCAAGACCACCGTCGACTACAGCGGTGACCTGCCGATCATCAACATCGCCCTGCCCCCGGGCGGCGTGCAGGCCTCCGATGCGCTGGTCACCGGCTCGGTGTTCCAGAACAGCTACAACAAGTCCGAGGTGCAGCAGTACCAGGGCCGCGGTACGTTCCGCTTCGCCGACTATTCGGCGCTGGATTTCGGCATCGGCCACACCCAGGTGGAGAACCGCTCGGCCTCGGCCATCATGCAGCGCAATACCTGGGGCGGCCTCGGCTCGCCGGCCGACTATGCCGATGACATCTGGTACGCCGACAACATGGCCAAGTACTTCAAGGCCTTCTCCGGGCACAGCGATCCGCGCCTGACCGGCCAGTTCCTGGTGTTCGATTTCGACCGCCTGATCGACCGCGCCGCCCAGGTCGGTACCGCTGCCGATCCGGCCTGCCCGACCTGCTACTACGCACCGAGCGAGTACTCCGAAGACATCCGCACCACCGAGAAGACGCGCAGCGCCTTCCTGCAGTACCGCACCACCTTTGACTGGTCGATGCCACTGCACGTGGCGGCCGGCGTGCGTTACGAGCAGACCGAAGTGGAATCCAACGCGATGGTGCGCGTGCCGACCGGCATCAGCTGGGGCTCGGCCAACGAGCTGAACATCGTCTACGCGCCGGAAAGCAGCTTCATCGGCGGCCGCGGCAAGTACGACTACGTGCTGCCCAACGTCGATCTTAAGCTGGACCTGAGCGAATCGCTGGCACTGCGCGGCAGCTACAGCCGCACGCTGGGCCGCCCGAGCTGGACGCAGATCCAGAGCGGCCAGTCGCTGGCCGACATCGTGCGCACCCAGGGTGGCAGCGGCAGCCGCGGCAACCCCAGCCTGGAGCCGCTGATCTCGGACAACTTCGACCTCTCGCTGGAGTGGTACTACGGCGAGGCCAGCTACGCCTCGGCCGGCTTCTTCCGCAAGAACGTCAAGAACTTCATCAGCGACACCGTGGTGCGCGAGAACAGCGGCAACCTGCACACGCCCGTCGGCGGTGCCTACTGGAACGAGGCACTGGCGTCGTGCGGCGGCACCGACATGCCCTGCATCCGCGATTACATCTTCACCAACCATGCCGGCGACCCCGGCGTGAACTTCACCGGCGTCAACTCGGCCGGCCAGCTGACCGGCACCATCGAAGGTCTGCCGACCGATCCGATCGCCGGCTTCGACATCACCGTGCCGGCCAACCAGCACTCGGACCACCTGGATGGCTGGGAAGTGGCGGTGCAGCACCTGTTCGGCCAATCCGGCTTCGGCGTGGCGGCCAACTACACCAAGGTGAAGTCCGGGCTGACCTTCAACAACCTCAGCCTGGGCGACCAGTACCCGATGATCGGCCTGAGCGACTCGGCCAACCTGGTCGCGTTCTACGACAAGAACGCCTGGCAGGTGCGCGCGGCCTACAACTGGCGCGACAAGTTCCTCAACGGCATCGGCGGCCAGGGCCCGAACCCGAACTACACCGCGGCGTACGGCCAGCTCGATCTGAACATCAGCTACGCGGTGAGCGAGCAGCTGACCCTGAGCCTGGAAGCGATCAACCTGACCGACGAGACCATGCGCACCTACTCGCGCCACACCAACATGCTGCGCTACGCCACCCAGACCGGCCCGCGCTACATGTTCGGCGTGCGTTACAAGTTCTGACCGGCTGCAGTACTGTGGAGCCGAGCGTGGGCTCGGCTCTACAGGATCGGCTTGTGCACTGCTGTAGAGCCGAGCCCATGCTCGGCTCCACTCCGCTCCGGATACCCGCGCATGTTGCCTCCGCCCCGCCCCATCGAAGAGATCCACGGCCTGGACCCGGCGCAGCTGCACGCGCAGCTGCCCACCTGGACCACGCCGAAGGTGATCCGTGGGCTGGTGGCGCACTGGCCACTGGTGAGGGCCGCGCGCCGGTCCGCCGCCGAGGCGGTGGCCCACCTGGCCGGCTTCGACCACGGGCAGATGCCGGTGACGGCGACCACCGCCGCACCCGACACGCACGGGCGGCTGTTCTACAACGAGGACATGAGCGGCTTCAATTTCCGCCGCGAACAGATCCCGCTGAAGGTGGTGCTGGCCACCCTGCTGAAGTACGCCAGCGATCCCGCGCCGCCGTCGATCTACGTCGCCTCGACCACGCTGGACAGCTTCCTGCCCGGCTTCAGCCAGGCCAACCCGTTGCACCTGGGCGTCGCCGATCCGCTGGCCAGCATCTGGATCGGCAACCGCTCGCGCATCGCCGCCCACCAGGACGTGCCGGACAACCTGGCGTGCGTGGCGGCCGGTCGCCGCCGCGTCACCCTGTTCGCCCCCGCACAGGTCGAGAACCTGTATGTCGGGCCGCTGGATTTCACCCCCGCCGGGCAGGCCATCAGCCTGGTCGATTTCCATGCACCGGACCTGCAGCGCTTCCCGCGCTTCGCCCAGGCGTGGGAGCAGGCCCTGGTGGCCGAGCTGGAACCAGGCGATGCGGTGTTCATTCCCTCGCTGTGGTGGCACCACATGGAAGGCCTGGAACCGTTCAACGTGCTGGTCAACAGCTGGTGGCGGCCGGTGCCGGCGTGGATGGATTCGCCGATGAACGCGCTGATGCTGGCCATCCTCGCCCTGCGCGACCTGCCGCCGGAACAGCGCGCGCACTGGCGCACGATGCTCGACCACTATGTGTTCGAAGCGGGCGAACATACGGCCACGCATGTGCCGCAGGATGCGCGTGGCGTGCTCGCGCCGCTGGATGCGGCGGGCGCCGAGCGCGTGCGCGATACGCTGCGGCGGCGCCTGCAACGCTGACACCGGGACACCGGGCCTGTCCCTGCGGCGGGCGAATGTGCCCATAATGGCGGCTCCCCCACCGTTCGTGCCCGGCTGCGTTGCCGCAGCAGTGGGCGCAGTCGCTGCATGCCACCCATCTCCAACCGCCTCAACCTGGGCAAGCTGATTCTTGCGCTGGCCCTGCTGAGTACGCTCATCGCCCTCGGCAACACATTGCTGGCCAGCTACCGCGTGCAGCGCGACCAACTGGTGGGCAACACCCTGGAAGCCAACCGCGTCTACACCAGCAAGCTGGCCGAAACGACGCAGACCTTCCTGCTGTCCGCGCAGCAGCAGCTGGCCTACGCTGCCACCCGGCTCGGCGAGAGCGGGCTGGATGCCGGCCACGCGCAGGACGAAGCCAGCCGCCTGCAGCTGCAGTCCAGCAGCTTCAACTCCTCGCTGGTGGTCAATGCCAGCGGCCTGGTCATCGCCACCTCACCACAGACCCTGCAGCTGCAGGGCGAAGTGCTCAAGAGCTTCGGCAGCAACCAGGCACTGGCGCGCCGCCAGCCGTTGATCAGCGATCCCTACCAATCGGCCACCGGCAAGCTGCTGATCTCGCTGTCGCACCCGGTATTCGACCGCCAGGGCACCTACCTCGGCTACGTCAGCGGCACGCTGTACCTGCGCCAGCGCAGCGCGCTGCACACGCTGCTGGGCAAGCACTACTACCGCGACGGGTCCTACCTGTACGTGGTCGACCACAACGGCCGCATCATCTACCACAACAACCCGAAGGAAGTGGGCACCTACGCGCTGGACAACGCGGCGGTGAAGGCGGTGATGGGCGGTCGTTCCGGCAGCCAGCAGCTGGTCAACAACCATGGCGTGGCCCAGCTGTCCGGCTATGCCCCGGTGCCGGTCACCGGCTGGGGCATCATCGCCCAGCGCCCGGCCGAGGCGACCCTGCAGCCGCTGTCGCGCCTGATGTCCTCGGTCATCTGGAACGCGATCCCGCTGGGCGTGCTGTCGCTGCTGATCACCTGGTGGTTCGCGCGGCGCATCTCGATGCCGCTGTGGCAGCTGGCGCGCAACGTGCAGGAAGGCGAAGACACCGGCAATGCGATCAATCACGTCACCGGCATCCGCGCGTGGTACTTCGAAGTGGCGCAGCTGAAGCAGGCGGTGCTGTACAGCTTCAACGCACTGCAGGACCGCATCGGTACCCTCAACCGCGCCAGCCGCACCGATCCGATGACCGGGCTGCTGAACCGCCGCGGGCTGCAGAACGCGCTGGAGATGCTGCAGGCGCAGGGCCAGCCGTTCGCGATCGTGGCGCTGGATATCGACCGCTTCAAGTCGATCAACGACGGCCACGGCCACGACGTCGGCGATGCCGCCATCGTCCATATCGCCGAGCAGATGCGCCGCCATTCGCGCGAAACCGACGTGCTGTGCCGCGCCGGCGGCGAGGAATTCCTGGTGCTGCTGCCGGGCGTCGGCGTAACGGCGGCGCAGCAGACCGCCGAGCGCCTGCGCCAGGCGATTGCCGGGCAGCCGTTCGCACCGGTCGGCAGCATCACCGTGTCGCTGGGCGTGGCCCACTTCCCCACGTTCCATGCCGATGTGGAACAGGCGCTGCGGCTGGCCGACAAGGCGCTGTACCTGGCCAAGGAACAAGGCCGCAACCGCGTGGTGGTGTACCCGCACGCGGAGTGACCTGCATACGGAAGCGCCGGGCGATACTCGGCGCTGTCGTCACCGCGCCGCTCAGCCCAGTGGGGTCAGCAGGCGCGGGCCGTCGTTGCGGCCGACCATGTAGACGCCGCCTTCGGGCAGCAGGTCGCTACCGGTGGCCTTTTCGTCTTCGCCGGTCTTCCACGGTGCCTGCTGGCGCGGGCCCGGGATGTAGGCCGACCAGCGGCCGTAACGCTCCGACCGGGCGTCGAAGGCGTAGTTGACCGGCACGCGCACGGTCCAGAATTCGTCGTCCTTGTACTCGCCGGTGGTCGGAATGCTGAACGTCCAGCTGCGGGCAGTACTCACGCTGGCCTTGGCCAGCACGTCGCGCAGCATCTGCATCTGGCGCTCCGGCGCCACCACGGTCAGGTTGGTACGCTCGGCAACCACGTCGGCCACCTTGCCATCGCGCCCGACCTTGACCAGCAGCGTCACCTCACCCTGGCCGCGGATGGCCGCCGCCCGTTCCGGGTAGACCGGCGGGCGCATCTTCAGTGCCCTGACGTTGTCGCTGGACAGCGTGTTCTCTTCATCGACCGGGCCGAAGTTCGCATCGGCCACGCGGACCTGCATGGTGGTGCCGGTCAGGCTGTCCGCCAGCAGCCGCAGGCGGACATCGGTCCGCGCGCGCACGGCCTTGCCGTCGACCAGCACCGGTTCGAAGCGCCAGCTGTTGACCGTGCCCTCGACCAGGCGCGCCACGTCGGCGGCCACCTTGTCACGGTGGTCCAGCTGGAAGCCTTCGACCTGGCCTTCGCGGCCGATGTTGATGACGCCGCTGAGCGTCATGCTGGCCTCCATCTGCTTGCGCACCTCGCGCACGCTCTGCGCATCTGCGCTGCCGATGCAGGCGGCACCGCCGCCGAGGGCCAGCGCCAGCGCCAGGAAAAGGGAAGATCGCATCACACTCACTCCTTGTGCTTGAAAGACAGGTCCCTCGTTGCCAGCGCGCGGCATGCCACGCAGCCCTGGAACACGAGGGACCGGATGGGACTCAGTCCTTTGCCAGTGCCGTCAGCAGACGCAGGCCACGATTGGCACCATCCACCATGTACACGCCGCCGGCCGGCAGCAGGTCACTACCCTCCTGCGCGACATCCTGCTGGCGCCACGGCGCCGACTGGCGCGGGCCCGGGATGAAGGGCTTCCAGACGCCGTAGGGCGTTGGCTGGACGCCCGGCCCGTCACTCATCGTGTAGCTGACCACCGTACGGACCGTCCACTCGGCAGCGTCCTTGTCCTTGCCGGTGGTCGGCGGTGCAAAGGTCCACTTGCGGGCGGCGGCGGTGCTGGCATTGGCAAACAGATCACGCATCTGCCGCATGGAGCGCTCGGGCCCCACGACCCCCAGGTTCACCTGCTCGGTGGCGACGTCGGCTGCATTGCCGTTCCGGTCCACCCTGATCAGCAGCACCACCTCGCCCTGCACGCCGTTGCGGAACGCCTGCTGCGGATAGCTCGGCGGCCCCATCTCGCGCCGCGTCACGGTGTCGGTATCCTTGTCGCTGTACACGTTGAAGTTGACGCCCGTCATGCGTACTTCCATCGTGCCGTCAGCGGCAGGCTTGCCGAGCAGGCGCACGCGGATCGGTGCCGTCACCGACACCGCACGTCCGTCCTGCACGGTCGGTTCGAAGCGCCAGCTGCGGATGGTGCCATCGACGAAACCAGCGATCGTGGGCGTCAAACGCTCGCGCTGGTCCAGTACGAGATTGCTGACCGAGCCGTCTGTGGCCACCTCGATGGTGCCGGTCAGCACCATGCTGGCCTCGGCGGTGGCGCGCACCGCCTTCGTGGTCTGCGCAGGGGCATCAAAAGCGGTGATGGCGGCAACGCTGCCGACCGCCAGGGCAAGGGCAAGACAAAGGGATGAGCGCATCGGTACCGGATCCTTGGCAATGATGGTCCAGCCTAACCGAGTTTCGCGCCGCAGGGCCAGTGGCCGGGTCGGTCAGGCCAATCGATGATCGGCGGCATACGGTGGCGTGTCAGGGTAATCGCCACTGGCGAAGCGGGCCTGCAGGCCTTGCCACCAAGCGGGATCGAACAGGTGGCGGTAGTGCTCGCGTACCGCGGCCAGCTCCTGCGCCGGCAGCCCCATGAACGGCCCGAAGCGCTCGGGGAACACATCGCGCGGGCCGACATGGAACCACGGCTCGTCGGCAAGGGCTTCTTCCGGCGTGCGCGGCTGCGGCCAGGCGCGGAACACGCAGTCACTGACCAGGCACAGCTCGTCGTAGTCATAGAACACCGCGCGACCATGCCGTGACACACCGAAGTTCTTCGGCAGCATGTCACCGGGAAAAATGTTGTTGCGGGCCATGTCGGTGATCGCCTGCGCGTAGTCCAGCGCGGCCGCGCGCACGGCCGGCGCGCCCTGCTCGCGCAGGTACAGGTTCAGCGGACGGAAACGGCGTTGCACGTAGCACAGGGCGATCTCGATCTCATCGCCCTGCACGCGCACGCTCTGCGCGCACTGCTGCAACAGCTCGTCCAGCAGTGCCGGGGCGAAGCGCTCGCGCGGGAACCGCAGGTGACGGTACGGCTGTGCATCGAGCAGGCGGCCAACGCGATCCAGGTTGAACACCAGCGCGTACTTCTCTTCCACCTGCTGCCGCGACATTGCCTTGGGCCAGGCGAAGCGGTCGCGGATCAGCTTGAACACCAGCGGGTAGCTGGGCAGGGTGAACACCGCCATGACCATGCCCGGGGTGCCCTCGGCGTGCACCAGGCGCTCGTGCGGGTGTTCGTTGAAGTGGCGGAAGAAGGTGCGGTAGCGCTCGGTCTTGCCCTGCTTGGCACGGCCCAGCACGGTGTAGATCTCGTCGATGGGCTTGCCCGGCAGCAGGCTGCGCAGGAACACCACCGCGTCACCGACCGTGGCCAGGCCGGCCTGGAAATAGCTGCGCGAGACACCGAACAGATGGGCGACGTCACGGCGGCGGGTCAGCACCGCGTCGGCACGCAGGCCCTGTTCGTCGTTGACCAGGGCGATGATGCAGGGCGAAAAGCGGTGTTCGCCGAACACACGGCCGACCAGGTAGGCACGGCGTTCGCGGTAGAACACGGTGTCGAGCAGCTCGATGCTGCGCACCGGGGTGTCGCCCCAGTGCGCGAGGTCATCCTGCAGGCGGATGGCGATGGCCGCTGCGCAGCGCAGCTGGTGTGCATACGGCACGTCGAAGCGGTAGTCGGCCAGCACCCGCTGCAGCGCTTCCACCGGGCGCGTGGGCGACACCGCATAGGTGTGGCGCGCCACCGGGTGGGTGATCGCATCGGAGGGTTCGATGTCGAACGCGATGAACTCCAGCGCCGGGTCGACGCCCCGGGTCGCGAACAGGCGCCGCGCCAAGGTGTTGTAGAAGGTCTTGTACAGCTCGGCGTCGATCAGCCCCTGCAGCAGCGCGCTGTAGTGCGCGTGCACCTGCAGCCACAGCGCGCGCACGCCGATGGCATCGCCGGCCATGCGCCGCAGCGCGTCCATGCGCTCGGCGATGCACAGGTCGTACAGGGCGATGCGCTCGACCGCATCCTGCCGCGCGGCGGTCCAGTCGCGCTGCTCGAAGCGCAGCCGCGCCCGCGCCGTGATCGCGGCAAAACGGGCGTGGTAGTCCTCGAAGCCATCGCGGATGGCCACGGCGATGCGCGGTGCCAGGTCGGCGGCGATGTCAGGCTGGGACATGCACGGCTCGGCAGGGAGACGGGCATCCACCATACGCCGGCGTGGGGTGGGTTGTGTAGAGCCGGGCCCATGCTCGGCTGCTTCGCTTCTGTAGAGTCGAGCTTGCTCGACTGCTTCTGGCAGAAGTCGAGCAAGCTCGACTCTACGAAAGGCCGGAGCAGAAGCAGCCGAGCCGGTGGCTCAGATCGCCAGCTCGGATTCCACGTCCTGCACCTTGCGCCGGGCCAGGGCGAGGTTGCTCTTCGCGCGGTCCAGCACGATGTAGAAGAACAGGCCCCGCTTCTTCGCCACCGGGCGCATGATGTGGTACGCCTTGCCCAGCGAGATGAGGATGTCCTCGATGCTGTCATTGAGGTTGAGCGAGGCGGCGGTCTTCATCTTCGCGCGGATCACTTCGGTGTTGCCTGCGGCGGCCACTTCCATGTCCATGCCCGCGCCGGCTTCACCCAGCAGCATGCCGCTCTCGTAGTCGACCAGCGCCACGGCCTGCGCGCCGTCGATACCCATCAGTGCATTCAGCGATTCGGTCAGTCCAGCCACGTCGTATCCCCTTGTCAGTGTTGGTTCGAGCCCCTCGTTCCCCTGCGGCCGGGCTCACGATCCGCTGAGTTCGGCCAGGATCGCCTGGCCACATTCCCTGCTCTGCCACAGCACCTGGCCGATCACGCTGCGCTGGTCACAGGCCGCCATCAGCAGCAGCGGCGCGCGGCCTTCGGCCTGGATCGCCAGCATCAGCACCTTGCCGCCCAGTGCTTCCAGCATCAGCGTCTGCAGATCGCCCAGCGCCAGTTCGCGACCCACCGCCGCCGCCAGGGCCAGCATCGCGCTGGTCATCGCGGCCAGCCGCTCGCCGCGCCCTTCGGCACCGGCACTGACCAGGGCGAAGCCATCGACACTGGCCAGCACCACCGTGCGCACCCCTTCCACGCGCCGCTGCAGGTCCTGCAGCAGTGGCTGCAGGCGCTCGCGCTGGCCGGCATCGGGCAGCGTCGCCACCTGTCCATCAGCCATGCAGGGCCACCAGTGCGTGTGCTTCCATTTCGCTCATCAGCACATCCATCAGCAGCAGCCCCTGCGCGCGGTCCCGCGCATCCACGGGCAGCAGGGGCAGCGGCTGGTCATCCAGGCACGCACGGCTGGCCCAGTCGTCCAGCTCCGCATCGGGCACCTGGTCCAGGTGGGTCACCGCCACCACCAGCGCCAGCGTGCCGGCAAACGGCCGCAGCGCCTGCAGGTAGGCATCCAGTTCGTCAGCGACGCCGGCGCGGCGCGCATCCAGCAGCAGCACCGCGCCACGCGCACCCTGCAGCAGGATCGGCCACAGGAAGTCGAAGCGCTGCTGGCCGGGCGTGCCGTACAGGCGCAGGCGCTCACCGTTGGGCAGGTCGATGTCGGCGTAATCCAGGGCGACCGTGGTCGAGGCCTTGTCCGCGCCCGCACGGTCGCTGTTGGCGACGTCGGTGTCGATGACCGCACCGGCCGCGATGCTGCGTACCAGGGTCGACTTGCCACTGCCCATGCCGCCAAGCACCACCACCTTGTGCTCACGCATTGCGCTCGCTCCCGCGCAGGCTGCGCCAGAGGCGTGCCAGCAGGCCATGGTCGGCGCTGCTGCCCCGCGCCGCGGCAGCTACCGGCGCGGCAGCCTGCAGCTGCGCGTAGCCGCACAGGTAGGCGGCATGGATGAAATCACGCACGGCGGCCGGCGGCAGCTCCAGCAACGCCGCGCACTCGTCCACCGTGCACGCGCGCTTGAGCAGCAGCGAGCACAGGCGGAACCCATCGTGGTCATGGCCGAGCACGCGGAAATCGGGCCAGCGCAGCAGCTTCACCGCCGCACCGCGCAGGCGCTCGTCCAGTGCGTGCCAGTGCCGGCTGCGCTGCGCCCATTGCCACAGCAGCGGCCGCAACGGCTGGCGCGCGCGGTTGCCTGCCAGCGCCCGGAACTGCGCCGGCGTCAGCGCGTCCAGATGGAGATGTTCGAAGCCCTGGGCCAGGCGTTCCACCAGCACGGTGGCCGGTTCCTGCAGGAGTACGGCCTGGTCCTGTTCCAGATCCAGCAGCAGCAACGGCTGCCCGCTCTCGCCCAGCAGTGCATGGCCCTGGCGCAGCGGCAGGCGCTCGCGCAGCAGGCGGGTGATGGCATGGGCGCCGTCGGCCAGGCGCACCGGCGCGGGTTCGGCGCTGCCCTGCATGCCACGCAGCGCGCGGCCGATGGCTCCATCATCAAGTACGTCCTGGCGGCCATGGCCCTCGCGCAGCTGGCCGCCGATGCCTTCGATCCAGCACTGCAGGCGCGGCCGCTGCTCGCGCATGCGCAGCGCGGCATTGCGCAGCGCCGGCGTATCGCGCACCACCAGCAGGTCGCAGTCGTCCAGGTCCTGGCTGCGGCACACCTGCCCATCGGGCAGGGCCGAGGCCAGGCGCAGCCGCTGCAGCAGGGCCTGTTCGCCCTGCAGATCGGTTCCCACCACCAGCACGCGTGCCATCCGTGTTCCCCGGGCGACCGCCTCCCCGGCGGTCTCGCGTCGCCAAGGCTAGGGCATCGCCACGCGCGGCCGTCGTGATCGACTGCTCAGATCGACGGCGACCGCAGGTACGCACTGATCCGTTCTGCGACGGCCATCGTGGGCAAGTTTCATGCCGTATTGACGGTTCCGGGAAATGGGGTCGGATCCACAGGAAAAAAGAAACCCGCGCCGGAGCGCGGGTTTCGATGTCACCTGCTGCGGGCGATGGATCAGCCGCGCAGCTGCTCCAGCGCGGCGTTGAAGGTCGCGCTCGGGCGCATGGCCTTGCTGGCCTTGGCCACGTCCGGGCGGTAGTAGCCGCCGATGTCCACGGCCTTGCCCTGCACCGCGGCCAGCTCGTCGACGATCTTCTGCTCGTTGTCGGTCAGTGCCTTGGCCAGCGGGGCGAAGCGGGCCTTCATTGCGGCGTCTTCGTCCTGCGCGGCCAGGGCCTGGGCCCAGTACAGCGCGATGTAGAAGTGGCTGCCGCGGTTGTCGATGCCACCCAGCTTGCGCGAAGGCGACTTGTCATTGTCCAGGAACTGGCCGTTGGCTTCGTCCAGCGCCTTGGCCAGCACGCGGGCAGCGGCGTTGTCGTAGCGGTTGCCCAGGTGTTCCAGCGACGCGGCCAGGGCCAGGAATTCACCCAGCGAATCCCAGCGCAGGTAGTCCTCTTCGACGAACTGCTGGACGTGCTTCGGGGCCGAACCACCGGCGCCGGTCTCGAACAGGCCACCACCGGCCATCAGCGGCACGATCGACAGCATCTTGGCGCTGGTGCCCAGTTCCATGATCGGGAACAGGTCGGTCAGATAGTCGCGCAGCACGTTGCCGGTCACCGAAATGGTGTCCTCACCCTTGCGGATGCGGTCCAGCGAGAAGGCGGTCGCTTCCACCGGCGGCAGGATGCGGATGTCCAGGCCGTTGGTGTCGTGGTCTTTCAGGTACTGCTCGACCTTGGCGATGACCTGCGCGTCGTGGGCGCGGGCGGCATCCAGCCAGAACACGGCCGGGGTGCTGCTCAGGCGGGCGCGCTCGACGGCCAGCTTCACCCAGTCCTGGATCGGCGCGTCCTTGGTCTGGCACATGCGCCAGATGTCACCGGCTTCCACGGCGTGCTCGAACACCACGGTACCGGCCTCGTCGGTGACCTTGACCACGCCATCGGCAGAGATCTGGAAGGTCTTGTCGTGCGAGCCGTACTCTTCGGCCTTCTGCGCCATCAGGCCGACGTTCGGCACCGAGCCCATGGTGGCCGGGTTGAAGGCACCGTTGGCCTTGCAGTCGTCGATGACGGCCTGGTAGACGCCAGCGTAGCAGCGGTCGGGGATGACGGCCTTGGTGTCCTGCAGCTTGCCTTCGGCATTCCACATCTTGCCGGAGTCGCGGATCATCGCCGGCATCGAGGCGTCGACGATGACGTCGCTCGGCACGTGCAGGTTGGTGATGCCCTTGTCCGAGTTGACCATGGCCACGCCCGGACGCTGCGCGTACTCGGCAGCCAGGTCGGCTTCGATGGCGGCGCGGGTGGCTTCGGGCAGCGACGGCAGGCGCGCGGCCAGGTCACCGATGCCGTTGTTGGCATCGAAACCGGCCTGCTTCAGCACGTCGGCATGCTTGGCCAGCACGTCCTTGTAGAACTCGTTGACGGCCACGCCGAACATGATCGGGTCGGAGACCTTCATCATGGTCGCCTTCAGGTGCAGCGAGAACAGCACGCCCTGGGCCTTGGCATCAGCGATCTGCTCGCCGATGAAGGCGGCCAGTGCCTTGCGGCTCATCACGGCGGCATCGACGATCTCGCCGGCCTTGACCGCGGTCTTTTCCTTCAGCACGACGGCGCTGCCGTCCTTGCCGTGGAAGGTGATCTTCAGCGAACCGGCGTTGGCCACGGTGGCCGACTTCTCGCTGCCGTAGAAATCACCGGCAGCCATGTGCGCGACGTGCGACTTCGAGTCGGCCGCCCAGGCGCCCATGCGGTGCGGGTGCTTGCGTGCGTAGTTCTTCACCGACAGCGGTGCGCGGCGGTCGGAGTTGCCTTCGCGCAGCACCGGGTTCACCGCACTGCCCTTGACCTTGTCGTAGCGCGCCTTGTAGTCGCGCTGCTGGTCGTCGGCCGGGGTTTCCGGGTAATCCGGCAGCGGGTAGCCCTGGTCCTGCAGTTCCTTGATGGCCGCCTTCAGCTGCGGCACCGAGGCGGAGATGTTCGGCAGCTTGATGATGTTGGCGTCCGGGGTGGTCGCCAGCTGGCCCAGCTCGGCCAGGTCGTCGCTGACCTTCTGCGCGTCGCTGAGCAGTTCCGGGAACAGCGACAGGATGCGGCCGGACAGCGAGATGTCACGGGTTTCCACCACGATGCCGGCGGTGGCGGTGTAGGCGTCGACGATCGGCAGCAGCGACTGGGTAGCCAGGAACGGTGCTTCGTCGGTCAGCGTGTAGAGGATCTTGGACATGGGGGACTTGGACTCTGTAGCGGTTCTCAGGGGAAGGCCGGCGCAGGCGCCGTGCCACGTGCAACCGTGTCACTTTCCCCCGTCGCCGTCAGGGTGGGCGCGCGGCGGGGAAACCCCTGCATTGTCGCGTTTTCAGCCGCGCGGGGCAAAGCCATCCCATACGCTGCGGTACTGCACCACGGCAACGCTGTGATCCAGCTGCGTGGTATCGGATGCAACCATGCCCGCCGTGCCCGCCAGTAGATCCACGCCATGCGTGGATGGAGCTTTCCCAGGAGCCACAAACAAAAAAGACGCAGCCTCGCGGCTGCGCCCATCGTGAGTCCAACCGGGAGAGAGTCGGCGGGACTTACTTGACCTCGAACTCCTGCGGCGTTCCGGCCGCCTTGCCGTCGACCATGACTTCGGCGCGGTACTTGCCTGCCGGCCAGCCATTGGCGTTCTTGAAGGTGATGTTGGTCGTCTCGGCACCGGAAGCGTTCAGCGTAGCGTTCTGCTCGCCGGCCACCTGGCCATCCTGGAAGGTCAACTTGGCACCGACGGTGACGTTGTTCGCGGCGGCATCGGTACGCACCGAGACGATCACATCGTCCTTCGGCGCGAACAGTGCGGCCGGGGCCACCGACTTGTCAGCGGCAGCGGTCTTGCCCACGGTGACGGCCGATACGGCGACCGCGGCGGCTTCAGCCATCGGCGGCGGCGCGCCGGTCATGGGTGCCGGTGCCGGCTCGGCCGGGGTCGTCGCCGCCGGGGCGGCGTTGTTGTTGGTGGATTCTTCGTTCTTCTTGCAACCGACCAGGGCAACGCTGCCCAGCAGGGCGGCGATCAGGGCGGCATGAAGCGGGTTGGTCTTGATCATTCGGGTATTCCTCCCAGGGATTGTCGGACGGCCTTCGTGCGCCGCTGGGCGCGGGCCGGTCATTTCGGCGGCAGCTTCAGGGTCTGGCCCGGGAAAATCCTGTCCGGGTCGTCGAGGACATCACGGTTGGCCTCGAAGATCTTCTTCCAGGCATTGGCATCGCCCAGGTGCTGCTTGGCGATCTTCGACAGCGAATCGCCCTTCTGCACGGTGTACGTGCCGACACTGACCACATCGGCGGTGCTGTCCACCGATGACGTGACGCCGGAGAAGTCCGCCTTGGGTACCAGCTCGGCGGTACTGTCGACGCTGGCGGTGACGCCGGAGAAATCGGCCTTCTTCTCGGTGCTCATCCACACACTCCCGTCTGCATGACTACGTGGATGGCACGGTGACATGATGGTTGTTAAATGGGGATGGTGCAGATGTGAAGCCGCCACGGGGGGCGGCTGAACAATCGGGGCCCAGAGCGGCCGGCACGACCCGTAACCGTCTGCGAACCACGGTAGCGCCGGCCGCTGGCCGGCGGCTTCTGCTCTGGCCGCTGCGCTCGCCGGGCGTGGCCCGGCGCTACCCGTAACCGCCTGCGGCGGTTACTGGCGCAGCTCGCGGACGGTCGCGGCCGGGGCGGCGATCCCGTGGCTGGCGCGCCACGGATTGATGTCCAGGCCGCCACGGCGGGTGTAGCGCGCTTCCACTTCCAGCCACTGCGGCTGGCAGCGCGTGGAGACCTCGCTGAAGATGCGCTCGACGCACTGCTCGTGGAACTCGGCATGCTCGCGGTAGCTGACCAGGTAGCGCAGCAGGCCGGCACGGTCGATCTTCGGGCCGCGGTAACGCAGGCTGACCGTCGCCCAGTCCGGCTGGCCGGTGACCGGGCAGTTGGATTTCAGCAGCGCCGAGACCAGCGTCTCTTCCACCACCTGCCCGGCATCGGCAGCGAGATAATCGGCCTGCGGCGGGCCGTAGCAGTCGATCTCCACGTCCAGCCCATCGATGGACTCGCCCAGCGGCGACTCGACAAGCTGCGGCAGGCCGAACTGCACCTGCACCGGCGCGCCCGCGCAGGCCGACAGATCGGCCACCAGGCGTTCGCGCAGTGCCTCGGCGCTTTCCATGCGGGTGCTGTTGAGGGAGTTCAGATAGAGCTTGAACGACTTCGATTCGATCAGGCGCGGCGACGTGCAGGGCACCTGCACGGTGGCCACGGCCACCTGCGGCTTGCCGCGCGGGTCGAGCCAGCTCAGTTCGAAGGCATGCCAGCGGTCGTGGCCGACGAACGGCAGCGCGGCGTCATCGAGACCGATCTCGGTGCGGGCCCCGATGCGGGGAATGGGAAACAGCAGGCCGGGATCGTACTGCGACGGGTAACTGACCTCGCGACCGAGGCTGGAGTCCTGGGGGGTGTTCATGGGTGCCATTGTATCGCGGCGGGGGCGGGCCTTCGGCCGGGTCGGCCAACGGCGGAGCCCCTCCGTGGTGGGTGCTGAAAGCCTGGGGACTGAGGGTTGGCCGGGAGGGTGGGTTGGCTGGGGGACGCCGTGAACCCGTCCATGGAGGCTCGGTCGCCGCATCCATGCGGCTCACGCCCCCC
>NZ_JACVTT010000190.1:0-2026 GCF_016624665.1 Stenotrophomonas sp. S39
CCCCCCCCCCCCCCCCCCCCCCCCCCCCCCCCCCCCCCCCCCCCCGGGGGGTGCTTACGGCTTGTGGCGCATCACAATGGTGGCCATCCCTTCATAGCTGCCGGTCTTCAGCGGGCCGGCGGTAGTCTGCGTGATCGCCAGCTCCAGCGGCTTGGAGACGCCTGGGATAGCGCCATCGAAGAGATCGGTTGCAGCCAGATCCTGGCTGGTGGCAGTCAGCTCAAGGCCATGCAGAGTCACGGTCATCGGCACCGGCGTGGCACCAATGACGCCAATGGTCGGTACCAGCTCCAATGCGTTCTGCAGGCTCACTTCAATGTTCTTGGAATCGTCGTTGGTGAAGATGCGGGTATTCAACTTCCAAGGCTCCAGACCACCAGGACGCCCGGTGGTGAAGTCGGGCAGGTAGTTCATGGTGATGCTGTCCGGCAGCGGGCTGCCGTCTTCCTGCTGGAAGGCCAGGGTGGTGTCCACGTTCGCGTAGACGGAGATGCGGGTGTCGATGGCAAACGCAGACGAGGATGCGGTGACCAGCGCTGCAGCGAGCGCGGCCTTCTTGATGATCGAGTTCATGGAGGTTGTCTCTCTCGGACAATGATTGGAATGGTTCCCGTCCTGCTGTGGAAGCGCAAAGAAGGGGCGTCGCCCGCGTGAGGGTGCTTGGCGACGGAGAGAATGTTAGGAATCCATCAGACGGAAAACCATGCAAACATTCAGATAATTGAATACATCGTTGGTTTTTTCTGCCGCGTGGATTATCGCGCGTGTGGTTTTTTGAAACGTGTTGCATGCGTTGCGTACGACGGTCACATCATATTGTCGCTTTGTCGATCTTCGCACGCCTCGAGCGGGGTGCATGGCAATCCTGTGCCCTCGGGCTGCACAATGCAGTTTCATTCGTTTCATCAGGTGTCCCACGTGAGCGAGCGCACCATTGCCTGGGGATTTGTCGGTTGCGGCAGCGTCACCGAGAGGAAGAGTGGGCCTGCTTTCAGCCAGGTGCCCGGCTCACGCGTGGTTGCCGTCATGCGTCGCGATGCCGCCAAGGCGCAGGACTATGCACGGCGACACGGCATCAGCCGCTGGTATGACGATGCCGACCGGCTGATCAATGACCCTGAGGTCAATGCGGTCTACGTCGCCACGCCACCTTCCACGCACATGCTGTATGCGCTGAAGGCCATTGCCGCAGGCAAGCCGGTCTACATCGAAAAGCCGATGGCGATGGATCACCGGCAGTGCGCCCGTATCCTGGCCGCCAGTGAGGAAGCTGGCGTGCCGGTCTTTGTTGCCTACTACCGGCGCGCGTTGCCCAGGTTTGTCCAGGTGCAGCAGCTGCTCAGCGCTGGCACCCTTGGCGCTCTCCGCACGGTTCGCACGGCGCTGTACCGCACGCACCATCCGGAGTCGCAGTCGCCATCGTTCTGGCGCACACAGCCCGGCATCGCTGGCGGCGGCCTGTTCATGGATCTGGGCTCGCACACGCTGGACCTGCTGGATTTCCTGCTCGGCCCGCTGACATTGCAGGGAAGCACCGCCGGCAATCTTGGCGGTTGGTACGAGGCGGAGGACACGGTGTCGCTGTGCTTCCAGGCGGCCAATGGCGTACAGGGCGTGGGTCAATGGGGATTCAGTTCGTTCCGGGCGCTGGATGAGGTCGAGATCACCGGCGATGCCGGTGTCATGACGTTTTCGACCTTCGGCGACGGCCCTGTAGTGGTGACAACCGCAGAAGGCACGCGGGTGCTTGAGTTCCTCAACCCGCAGGCGATACAGCAGCCGTTGATCACCCAGGTGGTGGCGGAGCTGCAGGGCGTCGGCCGCTCACCCTCCACGGGGTACTCGGCGGCACGGACCAGCGCGCTGATGGACGGCGTGCTTGCGGACTATCGCAGCGGGCGTTAGGCGGGGGCCAGTGCTGGCGGCCCGAATGCAATGTCGGTTCAGTAGATCCACGCCATGCGTGGATGAGCCGCGCCCGAACCGCATCCACGCACGGCGTGGATCTACCTTGTCGGTTCAGTAG
>NZ_JACVTT010000191.1:0-1984 GCF_016624665.1 Stenotrophomonas sp. S39
CATATTTATATGTACGCGGTAGAGGAGCGTTCCGTAAGCCGTTGAAGGTGGATTGAGAAGTCTGCTGGAGGTATCGGAAGTGCGAATGCTGACATGAGTAACGATAATGCGGGTGAAAAACCCGCACGCCGAAAGCCCAAGGTTTCCTTGCGCAACGTTAATCGGCGCAGGGTGAGTCGGCCCCTAAGGCGAGGACGAAAGTCGTAGTCGATGGGAAGCAGGTTAATATTCCTGCACCTCGCGTAAGTGCGATGGAGGGACGGAGAAGGTTAGGTGTACCAGGCGTTGGTTGTCCTGGGGAAAGGCGGTAGGTTTGGATCTTTGGCAAATCCGGGATCCTTCAAGACCGAGCACCGAGACGAGCCTTTAAGGCGAAGTCACTGATACCACGCTTCCAGGAAAAGCTCCTAAGCTTCAGCTTACGCAGACCGTACCGTAAACCGACACAGGTGGGTAGGATGAGAATTCTCAGGCGCTTGAGAGAACTCGGGTGAAGGAACTAGGCAACATGGCACCGTAACTTCGGGAGAAGGTGCACCCTTTTTGGTGGCTCGTGCGAGCTATAGCTGAAGAGGGTCGCAGTAACCAGGCCGCTGCGACTGTTTATCAAAAACACAGCACTCTGCAAACACGAAAGTGGACGTATAGGGTGTGACGCCTGCCCGGTGCTGGAAGGTTAATTGATGGGGTCAGCCGCAAGGCGAAGCTCTTGATCGAAGCCCCAGTAAACGGCGGCCGTAACTATAACGGTCCTAAGGTAGCGAAATTCCTTGTCGGGTAAGTTCCGACCTGCACGAATGGCGTAACGACAGCGGCGCTGTCTCCACCCGAGACTCAGTGAAATTGAAATCGCTGTGAAGATGCAGCGTTCCCGTGGCAAGACGGAAAGACCCCGTGAACCTTTACTATAGCTTTACACTGAACGTTGAGTTCGTCTGTGTAGGATAGGTGGGAGGCTATGAAACTGTGGCGCTAGCTGCAGTGGAGCCATCCTTGAAATACCACCCTGTCGTGCTTGACGTTCTAACCTGGGCCCATTATCTGGGTCGGGGACCGTGTATGGTGGGTAGTTTGACTGGGGCGGTCTCCTCCTAAAGAGTAACGGAGGAGCTCGAAGGTACGCTCAGCGCGGTCGGACATCGCGCACTGTGTGCAAAGGCATAAGCGTGCTTGACTGCAAGATCGACGGATCAAGCAGGTAGGAAACTAGGACTTAGTGATCCGGTGGTTCTGTATGGAAGGGCCATCGCTCAACGGATAAAAGGTACTCCGGGGATAACAGGCTGATACCGCCCAAGAGTTCATATCGACGGCGGTGTTTGGCACCTCGATGTCGGCTCATCACATCCTGGGGCTGTAGTCGGTCCCAAGGGTATGGCTGTTCGCCATTTAAAGTGGTACGCGAGCTGGGTTCAGAACGTCGTGAGACAGTTCGGTCCCTATCTGCCATGGGCGTTGGAGATTTGAGAGGGGCTGCTCCTAGTACGAGAGGACCGGAGTGGACGAACCTCTGGTGTTCCGGTTGTCACGCCAGTGGCATTGCCGGGTAGCTATGTTCGGAAGCGATAACCGCTGAAAGCATCTAAGCGGGAAGCGCGCCTCAAGATGAGATCTCCCGGGGCACAAGCCCCCTGAAGGAACCATATAGACTATGTGGTTGATAGGTCAGGTGTGTAAGTACAGCAATGTATTGAGCTAACTGATACTAATGATCCGTGTGGCTTGACCATATAACCTCAAGTTGCCTTGGCTTTACGACAGCGTCGTAAGAGCATCCAAGTGCACGCTACGTCACAAGAACTATGCGAGGCTGGCGCCTTGTCCCCCCGGGACGAGTGCGACTCTCCAAAAGCCTCCCTGGTGAAATTAGCGCTGTGGAACCACCCGATCCCATCCCGAACTCGGAAGTGAAACGCAGCTGCGCCGATGGTAGTGTGGCTCAAGCCATGCGAGAGTAGGTCATCGCCAGGGTTTATACCCAAAA
>NZ_JACVTT010000192.1:0-1842 GCF_016624665.1 Stenotrophomonas sp. S39
CGGCGGCGGGCCCCCCCCCCCGCCCCCCCCCCCCCCCCCCCCCCACTACCGATCGATCGGGTTGAAGTGCGGGGATGCTGCCAGGCAGTCATCCCCGCAACCCCTCAGCGACCGTCGGCCACGGCCGACGGGGTCAGGCTCATGCCCTGCGCCAGCTGCTGCAGGCTGCCCAGTTCCTGGCTGCTGTCCGGGTACAGCGCGATCTGCGCATAGCGTCCCTTGTCCAGCTTGACCACGCTGATGCGCCGTTCTGCATAGCCGGGCGGCTGCTGGCCGCCCAGGTCGGGCTGGTACCAGTACATCGATTCACCGCCGAAGCTGCCTTTTTCCTGGCGCAGCGAGCGGCTGAGTGGAATGCCCGGGTCGCGCTGGCTGAGCATCAGGCTCAGCACTTCGCGGCCTTCGGCGGTGGCCGCACGGCACACCACGAAATCGGGCTGTGCCTGCTGCTGCCATTGCAGGCCACTGCTGGCGGGCAGCGACGGGCACTCGACCGGAGCCTGTGCGGCGGCATGGGCCGCGACGAACAGCAGGCTCGACAACACAACAGGCACGAACTTCATGCATCCCCCAAGGTGGCGTGTCGCAAGGCTTCACCGGCGCGCCGGTGGCGGTGGCATCCCATCCCCGGATGCCGTGGCCGTCCGCATGTGTACGGACGGTCATTCCGACCTTAACGGAACGTGAGCGATCGCACAAATTGCGGTTACAACCGTAACCATCACGCGGAGTAGAGTCGAGCTTGCTCGACTGCCGTCAACCGCGCTGCGGTCGACCTCAGTACTGCGGCAGCGGAATGAATTCCTTGTCGTCGCCGGGGATGGTGCCGAAGCGCCCGGCTTCCCAATCGTGCTTGGCCTGTTCGATGCGCTCCTTGGAGCTGGACACGAAGTTCCACCACAGGTGGCGCGGGCCATCGAGCGGTTCGCCACCGAACAGCATCGCCTTCACCGGTGTCTTCGCACGCAGGCGGCCAACGGCGCCGGCCTCGGGGATGACCAGGTGCTGGGCCGGAATATCCACGCCATCCAGCTGCGCCTGGCCTTCGAGGATGTACAGCGCGCGTTCGCGATGGCCGTTGTCGATGTCGATCTCCGCATCCGGGTCGAGATCGATGGCCACGTTGAGCGTATCGGCGAAGACCTTCACCGGCGATTCCTCACCGTAGGCACGGCCGGCGATGACGCGCAGCCACGCGCCGTTGCGGCGCTGCTCGGGCAGGGTGGCGGCGGCATGGTGATAGAACGCCGGTTCGATTTCCTCGTGCGACTTCGGCAGCGCGACCCAGGTCTGCATGCCGTGGATCGGGTTGTCGTGGCTGCGGTCCGGTGGCGGGGTGCGCTCGGAATGGGCGATGCCGCGGCCGGCGGTCATCCAGTTCACGTCGCCGGGGCGGATGACCTGGTCCGAGCCCAGCGTATCGCGGTGGCCGATGGCGCCGGACCACAGGTAGGTGACGGTGGCCAGGCCGATATGCGGGTGCGGGCGCACGTCGATGGCGGTGCCGGGGTGCATGATGGCCGGGCCCATCTGGTCGACGAACACGAACGAGCCGATGCTGCGGGCCTGCAGGGTGGGCACCGCGCGGCGCACTTCCAGGCCGCCGATGTCGTGGACGCGCGGGGCGATGATGGTGGTCATGCGGGCGTTCTCGCTGGCAGGGATCAAGGGTGCCAGCATGGCATGCGGTCGTGATGGGTACATGCCCCATGCGGGTAACAGCCTGTTCCGTAGAGTCGAGCTTGCTCGACTGGGTTCCAGCCAACGGCGCAGCCCCTCGTGGCTGGGCTGGACGGTTCGTATCTCGTGGTGGGCCGGGCGCGTCAGGCACGGAAAAGAAAA
>NZ_JACVTT010000193.1:0-1693 GCF_016624665.1 Stenotrophomonas sp. S39
CGGCTTGTGGGGGGTGCTGTCCACACGGGGGCGCCGGGGGGTCAGCGCGGGGCGCCTTTTTTGTGCGCTGATAACGGCGGGTAAGGGCGATATGCCGAGCTGATCTGATCCGTGCGCAACGGCTGCCCTATGGTGGCCGTTTCCCGGATGGAGTCAGGTGCGATGAGTGACCCGCAGTGGCAACTGGAAACCCTGGCCGTGCATGGCGGCTACCGTCCCGACCCGACCACGCGTGCGGTGGCGGTGCCGATCTACCAGACCGTGGCCTACGCCTTCGATGACACCCAGCACGGCGCGGACCTGTTCGACCTGAAGGTGCAGGGCAACATCTACACCCGCATCATGAACCCCACCACCGACGTGCTGGAACAGCGCCTGGCGGCGTTGGAAGGCGGCATCGGTGCACTGGCGCTGGCCTCGGGGCAGGCGGCCATCACCTATGCCATCCAGACCATCGCCGAGGCCGGCGACAACATCGTGGCGGCCAGCGCGCTGTATGGCGGCAGCCTCAACCTGCTGGCGCACACCCTGCCGCAGTACGGCATCCAGGCCCGTTTCGCCGACCCGGCTGACCCGGCCGCCTTCGCTGCGCTCATCGACGAACGCACCAAAGCCGTATTCGTCGAATCCATCGGCAACCCGCGCGGGAATGTGACCGACATCGCCGCGATCGCCGAGGTCGCCCACGCCGCCGGCGTGCCGCTGATCGTCGACAACACCGTGGCCACGCCGTTCCTGCTGCGCCCGTTCGAGCACGGCGCCGACATCGTGGTGCACTCGCTGACCAAGTATCTCGGTGGCCACGGCACCAGCCTGGGCGGGGCGATCATCGACTCGGGCCGCTTCGACTGGGCCGCGCAGCGCAGACGTTTCGCCCGCCTGAATGAACCCGACCCCAGCTACCACGGCGTGGTCTATACCGAAGCGCTCGGGCCGGCGGCGTACATCGGCCGCGCACGGGTGGTACCGCTGCGCAACACCGGCGCCGCGCTGTCGCCGTTCAACGCCTTCCTGATCCTGCAGGGCATTGAAACCCTGGCCCTGCGCATGGAGCGCATCAACGCCAACGCACTGGCGGTGGCGCAGTACCTGCAGGCGCACGCGAAGGTGGCCTGGGTGCGCTATGCCGGCCTGGCCGACGACCCCGAACATGCCGCCGCGCAGCGCTACCTGGGCGGGCACGGCTCCGGCGTGCTGACCTTCGGCCTGCCCGGTGGCCGCGATGCGGGCGCGCGCTTCCTGGATGCACTGAAGTTGTTCACCCGGCTGGTGAACCTGGGCGACGCGAAATCCCTGGCCACGCACCCGGCCTCGACCACGCACCGCCAGCTCGACGCCGCCGAACTGGCCCGTGCCGGTGTCAGCGAGGACACCGTGCGCCTGTCGATCGGCATCGAACATATCGACGACCTGCGCGCAGATCTGGAACAGGCCCTGGCCGCCGCCTGATAGCTACCGGCTTGGTCGTCATCGCCAGCGGCGATCACCACGCCGCGCAGGATGGGGTACGGTGGAACTGCCTCTCCAAGGCGTGGCAGAACTGGCAATCCCCAGCAGTACAGATCCCCGACGGGTGCGGGCCCGCCGGGGATTTTTTTTAAGGTAGATCCACGCCATGCGTGGATGGATGGCCATCGAAGAGCATCCACGCATGGCGTGGATCTACCGTGTCGACCAAGGTCGACACCTACCA
>NZ_JACVTT010000194.1:0-1603 GCF_016624665.1 Stenotrophomonas sp. S39
CCTCCCACGCATCAGGAAGGCGCTGCTCTTGCGCTCTGGCTCTGGCTCTGGCTTCAGAAAGCGGGCCGGCGGGCTGCAAGCCCGCCAGCGAAAAACTCACCCCGCCACGATGTACTGCTGCAGCTGGTCCAACTCCCGCCGCTGCGCGTCGATCACCGCCTTCACCAGGTCGCCGATCGAAATCACCCCCAGCACCGATCCGCCCTCCACCACCGGCAGGTGACGGATGCGGTAGTCGGTCACCAGCTGCAGGCAGTGCTCCACCTGCTCGCCCGGCGACACCGTCACCACCTTCGCCGTCATGATCTCGGACACCGCCGTATCGCGCGAGGAACGATCGTGCAGCACGATCTTGCGCGCGTAATCGCGCTCGGACAGGATCCCGACCAGTCGCGGCCCGTCCATCACCAGCACCGCACCAATGCCCTTCTGGGCCATCAGCCGGATCGCATCGATCACCGCCGCGCCGGGCGCGACCGCATGCACTTCAGGGGACTTGCCGTCCAACAGTTGCCGTACCGACGTCATCTGCCTGCCCTCCCAGGGTGGGTTGCAGGCCCGAGTCTGCCACGGAAGGTGCTAGCCACGCGTCAACCAGGTACAGCGGCCGCTGCTTGGACTCCTCGTACAGGCGCCCCAGGTACTCCCCAACCAGCCCCAGGGCGATCAGCTGCACGCCGCCCAGGAACAGGATCACCGCCATCATCGTCGGCCAGCCCGCCACACGGTCGCCGTACAGGGCGGCCTTGACGATCACCCACACGCCAAACACGAACGCCGCCGCGGCGGTCGCCAGGCCCAGGTAGGTCGCTGCCCGCAGCGGGACGGTGGAAAACCCGGTGATGCCTTCCAGGGCGAAGTTCCACAGATTCCAGAGGCTGAACTTGCTGTTGCCGGCCAGTCGCGCATGGCGGTGGTAGGGCACGGCCACGCGGCGGAAGCCCACCCAGCTGAAGAGGCCTTTCATGAAGCGGTGGCGCTCGCGCATCTCGCGCAGCGCGCTCAGCGCGCGCGCCGAAAGCAGGCGGAAGTCGCCGGTATCGGCGGGAATCGGCGTGCGCGAGAGGCGGCCGATCACGCGGTAGAACAGGGCCGCCGTGGTCCGCTTGCTCCAACTTTCGCCGTCGCGCACCCGGCGCGTGCCGTAGACGTTGTCATAGCCTTGCTTCCAGTACGCGACGAAGGTCGGCACCAGTTCCGGCGGATCCTGGCCATCGGCATCGAGGATCATCGCCGCCCCTTCGCGCACCTGGTCCAGGCCGGCGGTCAGCGCGGCCTCCTTGCCGAAGTTGCGCGACAGCCGCAATGCCGAGACGCGCGGATCGGGATGGGCCAGGTGTTCGATCACTTCCCAGGTGGCGTCGGTGCTGCCGTCATCGACGTACAGGATGTGGCCGTCGACATCGCCCAGCGCGTCGAGTACCGCGCACAGGCGCGGGTGCAGCTGGGGCAGCGCCAGTTCCTCGTTATGGGCGGCGATGACGAAGGTCAGGCGTTGGCGGCTCATGCCTGGATTGTACGTCGCTGGCGGGCTTGCAGCCCGCCGGCCCGCCAACAGCAAGTGCAGAAGCAGAAGCAGCGCCTTCCTGATACGTGCGTGAGT
>NZ_JACVTT010000195.1:0-1337 GCF_016624665.1 Stenotrophomonas sp. S39
AACCCGTCCCGCCCAACCATCAGCAACCCAGAGCCGCTTTGGCTTTCAGCCGACTAGCAGTCGGCTCTACCAGGCTTTGGCTTCTGCCCGCCGCAGGCGGACCTCCGCGCGTCAGCGCGGCGCCTCCACATCCAGCCCGATCGGGCAGCTCACCCCGGTGCCACCAATACCGCAGTAGCCGTTCGGGTTCTTCGCCAGATACTGCTGGTGGTAGTCCTCGGCGTAGTAGTACTCCGGCGCCGGGTACACGATCTCGGTGGTGATCGGCCCGTAACCGGCCGCGTCCAGCTGCGCCTGGTACGCCTCGCGGCTGGCCAGCGCGGCGGCATACTGCGCCTCGTCGGTAGCGTGGATCGCCGAACGGTACTGGGTGCCGGTGTCGTTGCCCTGGCGCATGCCCTGGGTCGGGTCGTGGCTTTCCCAGAACAGCTGCAGCAGCCGCTCCAGGCCCACCACCGCCGGGTCGAACACCACCTGCACCACCTCGGTGTGGCCGGTCAGGCCCGAGCAGACCTCTTCGTAGGTCGGGTTCGGGGTAACGCCGCCGGCATAGCCAACCGAGGTGCTGTACACGCCCGGTTCGTTCCAGAACTTGCGCTCGGCGCCCCAGAAGCAGCCCAGCGCGAAGCGGACCTGCTGCAGGCCGGCGAAACGGTCCTTCAGCGGGTGGCTGTTCACGAAGTGCTGGTTGCTGTGCAGCGGCAGCGGCTGCTCGCGGCCCGGCAGCGCCTCTTCCGGGCGCGGCAGGCGCTGCTTGAAGGCCCCGATGCCGAGGATGCCCTGGCTGATTCCCAACATGATGCGCTCCTACGCCGGCTGTCCGGCCCAATCGTCTGCGTCTGAAATGGGGTCGGACGGGCCCTGGCCCAAGTCCAGCGCGGCGATGATCTCCTCGGCCTGCGGCCGTGCCACGTCGGGAATGCCGACCCGCAGCACGCCGAACAAGGGCAGCTCGCCCATGCCGCCCAGCAGCTGCTCGCCGAACACGAAGGCCGGGATGCCGGCATCTTCCAGCGCGTGCTTGACCAGGTGGGCGTCGAACAGATTGTCGGCCTTGTACACGATGTGCATGGGCGGCTCCTCGGGACAGGGGTCCAGCATACGCCCGGGGGCTGAATGCCGGTGGTGCGTTCTGCCGGCCAGCGGCCGGCACTACCCCCATCTGCGTGTCAATACGCAATCTGCCGGCCGGCAACCCCGGAAGGGGGGGGGGTTTTTGTGGGGGGGGGGGGGGGGGGGGGGGGGGGGGCCGCCGGTGGGGGGCCACGGGGTGGAATATCAATATCTGACAGATTTCATCCACGCATGGCGTGGATCTACTGGAACGGCGTTCTGCT
>NZ_JACVTT010000197.1:0-1292 GCF_016624665.1 Stenotrophomonas sp. S39
TCCACCAGCACCTCGGCGCCCACGCGCGGCAGGAAGGCGGTGCCCCAGTTGGGCCCGGCCACCCATTCGGCCACCGACACCCAGCTGCCGCTGGTGTGGTCGCCGGGGGCATGGCCGGGCTGCGCGCTGCCGGTGTCGTTCAGGCCGCCCGGGTTGGGCTTGCTGCCGCGCTGCCAGCCGAACTGGATGCGCACCTGGTGTTCGCGGTTGGGGCTGAGCGCGGCATCGGCCACGCCCACCACGCGCGCGGTCTGCGGGCCGTGCAGGGTGGGGCGGTCCAGCGGCAGGGCGCGCAGCGGCACGTCGGCGCCGGTGGCGATGAAACTGTTGCGGTAGGCACCGCGTTCCAGCGCGGTGTTGCCCAGCAGTTCGGCGATGCCCTGGTCCAGGTTGTTCACCGCCACGTGCTGCACGGCCAGCAGCTGGAAGGTCTGGCCGGCATGCTGCGGGTGCTGGGACAGGGCAAAGGTGGTGCCTGCACCGAGCTGGCGCTCGCTGCCGCTGCCGCTGTAGAGCACCTGGCCCACGCGCAGCGCATCCAGCCGCGCCTGTGCCTCGGCGTCGGCCCAGCCGGGCTGGGCGAAACGGCCGGCGCGCGGCTGCACGTAGACCTCCAGCGCGGGCAGGGTGCCGGCATCGGCGCTGGACTGCGCGGCCACGGCGTTGACCTGCTCGCTGTGCCAGCTGGCCACGGTGCTGGCGTTGGGCACCAGCTGCTGGCGCTCGGCGAAGGCGGTGATGCCGTCGCTGGCCTCGGCCATGTCGGCGCGGTGGAAGCGGAACGTGCCGCTGTCCGGCAGCTCCGCACCCGGCTCGAATACCACCAGGGTGTGTGCGGCCTCATCGCCCTGCGCCTGCTCGATGCGCCAGGCCAGGCCGGCTTCGGCCAGCAGCCGGGTGACGAACGCCCAGTCGGTTTCGCGGTACTGGGTGGTGATCGCACGCACGGGCAGTTCGGCCTGCACGTCGAAGCGGAATACCGCCTGCGGGTAGTCGCCGAAGATCTGCTCGCAGATGGCGCGGGTGTCCTGATCCTGGAAGATCACCGCATTGCGGCGCAGGCGTAGCAGGGCGGTCCAGGGTTCCAGGATCAGGCGGTAGCGGGCCAGGCCGCCATCGCTGCCCAGCTGCGCGGCCTCGGTGCACAGGCCATGCCACTGCCGCAGCGCGCCGTCGGCCTGGCGCAGCTGCAGGGTCAGCGGCTGCTCCAACCAGGGCGCCAGGTCGAGGAAGGCGTCAGTCGCCAGGCAGTCGATCTGCAGGCGGTTGTCGCCGCAGACCGATTCGGTGCC
>NZ_JACVTT010000198.1:0-1241 GCF_016624665.1 Stenotrophomonas sp. S39
ACCCTGCTGCCGGCGATGGCCTCGCAGATGCGCATGCCGGTGCGGACGGGCCGATCCGGGTGCCCGACTTGATGACCGAGGGGCTGTCCCAGCCGCCGCCCTGCACCTGCTTGTTGCCCACCTGCACCGGATTGATGGTGCGCGGTGCGCCACCGAAAGCATCGGTCAGGGCGTCGGCCATGATCCGGTACTTGCCCTCGTTGACCGAGGAAATGGCATACATGACCACGAAGAAGGCGAGCAGCAACGTCATCAGGTCGGCATAGGGAATGGCCCATGCCTCGTGGTTGGCGTGCTCTTCGTGGTGCTTGCGGCGGGCCATGTCAGTGCAGGAAGCCGGTGAGGTTGGTTTCGATGTTGCGCGGGTTTTCGCCCTGGGCGATCGAGATCAGGCCTTCGATGACCATTTCGCGGTCGCGGGTGTTGTGCGCGATCACGCCCTTCAGCTTGGCGGCGATGGGCAGGAACAGCAGGTTGGCCGAGGCGATGCCGTAGATGGTGGCGGTGAACGCGGCGGCGATGCCGTGGCCCAGCTTGCTGGGGTCGGCCAGGTTCTTCATCACCGCGATCAGGCCCAGCACGGCACCGATGATGCCCAGGGTGGGGGCGTAGATGCCCATGGCCTCGAAGACCTTGGCGCCGGCCTGGTCCTGGTGTTCCTGGCTGCTCAGTTCGATTTCCAGCATGTGCCGGATCGATTCGGGCTCCACGCCATCGACCAGCAGCTGCAGGCCCTTGCGCAGGAACGGGTCGCGCTGCGCTTCCACCTGCGACTCCAGGCCCAGCAGGCCCTGGCGGCGGGCGATGTTGCTCCACTCGACGATCTGCTTGATCAGTTCGTGGCGGTCGCTGTGCGGCGGGCGCACGACCCAGCGCACGATCTTGAAGGCGTGCTTGAACACCGCCGGGGCGGTGTGCAGCAGGATCGATGCCACGGTGCCGACGATGACGATAACGAAGGCGGCAGGCGACCACAGCGAAGCCAGGCCGGCGCCCTTCAGGATGCTGCCGCCGACCAGCGAGGCCAGGGCGAGAAAGAGTCCAATGAGGCTGAGTCTATCCATGGGTCCGGTATCGGCTTGTGTGAATGGGACTTGAGACACCGGTAGATCGTGTACAGACGGTAGTCACAGTTTTCGGGTCGCCGGGCATGGCCAGGCGCTACCGCGCAGGGCCATCTCGGGTAGCGGCGGGGCCAGCCCCGCGGGGGGGGGGGGCCGGGGGGGGGAAAACCCCCAGGG
>NZ_JACVTT010000199.1:0-1230 GCF_016624665.1 Stenotrophomonas sp. S39
TATAACCCAAGGCAACTTGCGGTTATATGGTCAAGCGAATAAGCGCACACGGTGGATGCCTTGGCGGTCAGAGGCGATGAAGGACGTGGCAGCCTGCGAAAAGTATCGGGGAGCTGGCAACAAGCTTTGATCCGGTAATGTCCGAATGGGGAAACCCACCCGCTTGCGGGTATCCTGCAGTGAATACATAGCTGCTGGAAGCGAACCTGGTGAACTGAAATATCTAAGTAACCAGAGGAAAAGAAATCAACCGAGATTCCGTAAGTAGCGACGAGCGAACGCGGACTAGCCCTTAAGCTGATTTGGTTCTAGGAAAACGCTTTGGAAAGAGCGGCCATAGAAGGTGATAGCCCTGTATCTGAAAGGGCCATTTCAGTGAAGACGAGTAGGGCGGGGCACGTGAAACCCTGTCTGAACATGGGGGGACCATCCTCCAAGGCTAAATACTACTGACCGACCGATAGTGAACCAGTACCGTGAGGGAAAGGCGAAAAGAACCCCGGAGAGGGGAGTGAAATAGATCCTGAAACCGTGTGCGTACAAGCAGTAGGAGCTCCGCAAGGAGTGACTGCGTACCTTTTGTATAATGGGTCAGCGACTTACTGTTCGTGGCAAGCTTAACCGTATAGGGGAGGCGAAGGGAAACCGAGTCTGATAAGGGCGCATAGTCGCGGGCAGTAGACCCGAAACCGGGTGATCTAGTCATGGCCAGGGTGAAGGTGCCGTAACAGGTACTGGAGGCCCGAACCCACGTCTGTTGCAAAAGACGGGGATGAGCTGTGATTAGGAGTGAAAAGCTAATCGAACCCGGAGATAGCTGGTTCTCCTCGAAAGCTATTTAGGTAGCGCCTCATATGTATCCTCTCGGGGGTAGAGCACTGTTATGGCTAGGGGGTCATCGCGACTTACCAAACCATTGCAAACTCCGAATACCGAGACGGACTGTATGGGAGACACACGGCGGGTGCTAACGTCCGTCGTGAAAAGGGAAACAACCCAGACCCACAGCTAAGGTCCCAAATTCACTGCTAAGTGGAAAACCATGTGGAAAGGCACAGACAGCCAGGAGGTTGGCTTAGAAGCAGCCACCCTTTAAAGAAAGCGTAATAGCTCACTGGTCGAGTCGGTCTGCGGGGAAGATTTAACGGGGCTAAGCAGTGAACCGAAGCTTGGGGTGTACATATTTATATGTACGCGGTAGAGGAGCGTTCCGTAAGCCGTTGAAGGTGG
>NZ_JACVTT010000019.1:0-54191 GCF_016624665.1 Stenotrophomonas sp. S39
CCGCAAGTACGTCCTTGTAGGCTTGGCCGCGGCATCCATGCCGCGGACACCTCCAGCCAACCCACCCGCCCGGCCACGGACAGTTTCCGTGGCCGCCACCGCAGGAAAAGAAAAAGAAGAGCAAGAGCAAAGGCAACAGCCGCGCGCTCCGCCCCTTCTTGTTTTCCGATACACCTCATCCACGCATGGCGTGGATCTACTGCCGTCGCCGGGAAATTGTCCCCTCCCCGCCAAACCAACATCAACCCAGAGCCGCTCTTGCTTCTGCCGTTGCTGTTGTATTGAGCAGGTGCAGGGCTGCAAGCCCTGCAAAAAAACACCCTCAATCCGAATCCTGCGCGCGCGCCGCCTCCGCCTGCGTCTCTTCCTGCGCCGCCATCTCCCGCGCAATCCACGCATCGATCATGTGCCGCTGGCGCTGCCCCTGCCGCCGCTCCCGCGTGTACTCCTCATCCAACACCCGGTACAGCGACACCATCACCAGCACCATCAACAGCGCGAACGGCAGCGCCGCAATCGTGATCATCCCCTGCAACGCATCCAGGCCGCCTGCCAGCAGCAGCGCCCCGGCAATCAGCGCGATGCCCACGCCCCAGGCCAGCTTGCGCTTCAGCGGCGGATCGCCCGCCTCGTCGGTCGACATGCTGGCCAGCACCAGTACCGCCGAGTCGGCCGAGGTCACGAAGAAGATCATCAGCAGCACCAGCGCGATGCATGACAGCAGCAACGGCAGCGGCATGCTGTCGAACAGGGTGAACAGCACCGTCTCGTAGCCATTGCCCAGTGCCTGCACCAGATCGGCGTGGCCGAAGATCTGCGACCAGATGGCCGTGCCGCCGAACACCGAGAACCAGAAGAAGCCCAGCAGCGTCGGTGCCAGCACCACGCCCACCACGAACTCGCGCACGCTGCGGCCGCGCGAGATGCGGGCGATGAACGAACCGACGAAGGGCGCCCAGGAAATCCACCATGCCCAGTAGAAGATCGTCCAGTCGGCCACCCACGTGCTGGACGAGAACGGCGACATGCGCAGGCTCATCGTCACCAGCTGGTTGAGGTAAGACCCCAGCGTGGTGGTGAAGGTATTGAAAATCGCGCCGGTCGGGCCGAGCACCAGCACCAGCGCCAGCAGCAATGCCGCCAGCGCCAGGTTGAAGTTGGACAGCCACTTGATGCCCTTGTCCACGCCACTCAGGGTGGAGGCCATGTACAGCACGAACGCGACCGCGATGATGGTCAGCTGCAGCGGCACGCCGGCATGCAGGCCGAAGATGCGCTCCACGCCGGCGCCGATCTGGATGGTGCCGAAGCCCAACGTGGTGGCGACGCCGATCGCGGTGGCGACGACGGCGGCGATGTTCACCACCTTGCCGATCCAGCCGCGGTGGTGGCGGCCGATGATCGGTTGCAGCATGTCACTGACCAGGCCGCGTCCATTGCGGTTGAACTGGAACCAGGCCATCGCCAGGCCGATCAGCGCGTAGATCGCCCACGGGTGCAGGCCCCAGTGGAAGAACGCGTAGCGCATCGAAGCGCGCGCCGCTTCCATGCTTTCAGGCGCCAGACCTTCCGGTGGCTTGCTGAAGTGCGAGATGGGCTCGGCCGCGCCCCAGAACACCAGACCGATGCCCATGCCGGCGGCGAACAGCATCGACATCCAGCTGGCGCGCGAGAACTCGGGTTCGGCGTCTTCGCCGCCGATGCGCAGGTTGCCGAAGCGGCCGAACGCCAGGTACATCAGGAACACCAGCGCGAGGAACACGACCAGCAGGTACAGCCAGCCGATGCCGCGGATGAGTTCGCCGAGGATGCTCTGCACGACGCTGTTGAAGGGGCCGGGAGCGACACCGGCGAGCAGCACCAGCAGCAGAACCAGTGCAATGGAAACGCGAAACACCATGAAGGAGCTTCTCCGATCAAGGGATTGAGGAGAGCGAGCCAGAGCTTGCAGCGAGTGCCGCGCATGCGGCACCGCATCACGTTACTGAACGGAATGTCATCGTTCCGTTAACGACGGTCGCTCTGTGCTCTAATGCGCGGCAAGAAGCGGGGGTACCGCGGCCTGGTGGTCGCGGTTGAGATAGTCCCTTGGAACCTGATCCGGCTCATACCGGCGTAGGGAGCTTTGCAGTGCAGCCGTGCCCGGAGTCCGCCCAAGGACCGTCCGGGCGCGGTGCGCAGTGCGCCGCCGCTTCGTCCCTGACCTTTCTGGACGATGCCCGATGAACGCACAGCTTTCCGCCCTGCAGCAACAGGCCCAGCAACTCTCCGCCTCGGTGACCGAGCCGATTGCCGGTTCGCGCAAGATCCACGTGCCCGGCTCACGCCCGGACCTGCGCGTGCCCATGCGCGAGATCGTGCTGGCGCGCACGCCCGCGCTGTTCGGCGGCGGCGAGAACGCACCGGTCACCGTCTACGACACGTCCGGCCCGTACACTGATCCAGAGGTGCAGATCGATCTCTCCGCAGGCCTGCCGGCGCTGCGCCGTGGCTGGGTGGAGGAGCGTGGCGATACCGAGCAGCTTGATGGCTTGAGCTCTGCGTTCGGCCGTGGCCGCGAGCAGGATGCAAAGCTCGACCCCGTGCGTTTCCCCGCGCGCAGCTTGCCACGGCGTGCGCGTGCCGGTGCCAACGTCACCCAGATGCATTACGCGCGGCGCGGCATCATCACGCCGGAAATGGAATTCGTCGCCATCCGCGAAAACCAGCGGCTGGAAGCGATCCGTGATGCAGCGCTGCTGCAACAGCATCCGGGGCAATCGTTCGGCGCTGCCATCCAGAACATCATCACCCCCGAATTCGTACGCGATGAAATCGCCCGCGGGCGCGCGGTGCTGCCCAACAACATCAACCACCCCGAAAGCGAGCCGATGATCATCGGCCGCAACTTCCTCACCAAGATCAACGCCAACATCGGCAACAGCGCGGTGTCCTCGGGCATCGCCGAAGAGGTGGAGAAGCTGGTGTGGGCGATCCGCTGGGGCGGCGACACCGTGATGGACCTGTCCACCGGCAAGCACATCCACGAAACGCGCGAGTGGATCATCCGCAACTCGCCGGTGGCGATCGGTACCGTGCCGATCTACCAGGCGCTGGAGAAGGTCGACGGCCGCGCCGAAGCGCTGACGTGGGAGATCTTCCGCGACACGCTGATCGAACAGGCCGAGCAGGGCGTGGACTACTTCACCATCCACGCCGGCGTGCTGCTGCGCTATGTGCCGCTCACCGCCAGCCGAGTGACCGGCATCGTCAGCCGCGGCGGCTCGATCATGGCCAAGTGGTGCCTGGCGCACCGCAGGGAAAACTTCCTCTACACGCATTTCGAAGAGATCTGCGAAATCATGAAGGCCTACGACGTGACCTTCTCGCTGGGCGATGGACTGCGCCCGGGCTGCATTGCCGATGCCAACGACGCGGCGCAGTTCGGCGAGCTGGAAACGCTGGGCGAACTGACGAAGATCGCCTGGAAGCACGATGTGCAGACCATGATCGAAGGCCCTGGCCACGTGCCGATGCAGCTGATCAAGGAAAACATGGACAAGCAGCTGCGCGAATGCGGTGAAGCGCCGTTCTACACGCTGGGGCCGCTGACCACCGACATCGCGCCGGGCTATGACCACATCACCAGCGCCATCGGTGCGGCGATGATCGGCTGGTTCGGCACGGCGATGCTCTGCTACGTGACGCCGAAGGAACACCTGGGACTGCCCAACCGCCAGGACGTGCGCGACGGCATCATGGCCTATCGCATCGCGGCGCATGCGGCAGACCTTGCCAAGGGCCATCCCGGTGCGCAGGTGCGCGACAACGCACTGAGCAAGGCACGCTTCGAATTCCGCTGGGACGACCAGTTCCACCTCGGCCTGGATCCGGAAAAGGCCAAGGCCTTCCACGACGAAACGTTGCCGAAGGATGCACACAAGCAGGCGCATTTCTGTTCGATGTGTGGCCCGAACTTCTGCTCGATGAAGATCACCCAGGATGTGCGCGACTACGCCGAGGCCGGTTGGCAGCGGTAGCGCCGGGCCATGCCCGGCGAGCGCAGCGGTCTGTGGAAACCGCCGGGCATGGCCCGGCGCTACCACCACGCATCCACGCCGCACCGGCTATCCTCGCGCCATCGACCAGGGGAAGGACGCCATGCCCGTTGCCATCACCACCCGCTGGCTGGCCATCGCCCGCCGTCATCCTTCTGCCTGGTTGCTGGGTGCGCAGCTGATTGCCGTGCTGCTGTACCCGGCGCTGGATGACACTGCAGGCGGGCGTGCCGCACTCGGCGTGTTCGGCATGGCCGTGCTCGGCCTGGCGCTGTGGGTGGTGCAGCGCAGCCCGCTGGGAACATGGCTGGCGCTGGTGCTGGCCATCCCGTCAGTGGTGTTTTCCATCGCCGGTGCGCTGCTGGACCGCCCGGCGCTGGGCACCACGGCGCAGCTGCTGGAAAGCCTGCTGTATTTCTACACGGCAGGCGCGTTGATCGCCTACATGCTGCAGGATCACAAGGTCACCCGCGATGAACTGTTCGCTGCCGGTGCCACGTTCACGTTGCTGGCGTGGGGATTCGCGTTCGCATTCGCGGTGTGCCAGCAGTGGTATCCGGGCAGTTTCCAGGGCAGCGGAGAGGGCCCTCAACGCACGTGGATGGAGTTGCTTTATCTGAGCTTCAGTTTGCTGTCGGGGGTAGGGCTCAGCGACGTCGTTCCGCTGCATCCGCAGGCACGCGCATTGGTCATGCTGGAGCAGTTTTCCGGGGTTATGTACGTCGCTCTGGTGGTTTCGCGACTGGTCGGCCTGACCATGATCCGGCGGCTCTGAAAATGAACGTCAGATAAAAATTTCGCGCCCAGAAGGGCGCGAATGATGTTGCTGCTTATGTGAATGCGTCGGCGAGAGAGAGCCTGATGTCGTCCACGCGTAGGCGAGGTAACCTGCATAGGCTAATATTCGTCGGCTTGGTTTTTTTTGCGGTATGCGCTGATGCTTTTTGCGGAATCTGGCTTCTCGCTGTGCCCCGGACTGAGTGGTATCGACCCATCGTTGTTTCCGTGGCCCGTTTCAAACCTGTAGCAGCAGATGACCAGCAGCGAAACCCAGCCGCCTGAAGCCGATCGCATACGCATCGGCGATTGCACCGTGACATTGTCCTCGCGAGAGGTCGATGTCGTGGGCGCGCGTCGTCCGCGTCGGCTGACGCCGAAGGCGTTGGGCGTGCTTCGCGTGCTGCTGCGTCAACCCGGGCGCGTGGTCACGCGCGAAGAACTGTTCGCCGAAGTGTGGCCGGATACGCTGCCGACCAACGATGTGCTGACCCAGGCTGTGACGCAGTTGCGCAAGGCGTTCAGCACCGACCAGGACAACGGCCAGGCGTACATCGAAACCATCGCCAAGACCGGCTATCGATTGCTTGTACCGGTGCAGGTGCTGGCCGATGCAGCGCCGGAAGGCGTGGAAGACGCAACGCCGCCGCTGGCCGAGGGCATCGATGCTGCGCTGGTAACGCCGCCGCCTGCTGCGCCGTCGCTGGCACGCCGTCGCTGGCGTTACTGGCGCCGGCGCCTGCTGCTGGCGCTGGGCATTGCCATGTTGCTGGCGTTGCTGGTGATGACCGTGCTGCTGGTGCGGCGTCCGTCCCCGGTGAGTTCGCCGGTGGATGCCGCTGTGGAAGATGGCACGCGCGTGATCGGCAGCCCCGAGCGCCCGTACCGGCTGATCACCGCAACCGCTGGATTCGAGACCTATCCCACGCTGTCGCCGGACGGTTCGCAGGTCGCCTATGAAGGCGCCAACGAGGACGGCAAGGGCGGCAACGCGATCAAGGTGCAGACCTCCGGCAATGCGCCGGCGCGCCAGCTGCTGTCGCCGCCGGAAGGTGCCAACGACCGCTTCCCCACCTGGTCGCCGGATGGCCGCGAGATCGCCTTTGCGCGTTTCGGCGCTGGCGGCAGCTGCCAGGTGCTGGTGGCCAGTGCCACGGGCGGCGCGCTGCGCCAGGCCACCCGCTGTGATGGCACCGAACTGCTGAGCTTCGACTGGACGCCTGATGGCCGTGGCCTGGTGTTCGGCAGCATGGTGGGCCGTTACGCCCATCGCGGCATCCGCGTGCTGGACCTGCCTACCGGGCAGTGGCGTGCGCTCGATTACGCCGTGGACGAGGACGATTTCGACTACGCCCCGCGTTACTCGCCGGACGGCCGCTGGCTGGTGTTCGTGCGCAACCCTCAGCTGGGCGATCTGTGGCGTGTGCCGGCTGCGGGCGGCACGCCCGAGCAGTTGACCAACGAGGCGGCGGAACTGCGCGGCTGGGCCTGGCTCGGCGATGGCCGCAGCATCGTGTTCGGCCGCCGCGTGGACAGCGAAGCGCGCCTGTACTACCTGGACGTGGCACGGCGCACCCTGCGTGATGCCGGCCTGGATGATGCGCAATGGCCGGCGGTGTCGCGACGCGGCGACATGCTCGCCTTCGTCCATCGCCGCGCCCAGTTCGGCGTGTTCAGGGTGCCGTCGACCGGCGCCAGCGAGCGCCTGTTTGCCTCCAGCGGGCGTGACGGGCAGCCGATGCTGGCCCCCGATGGCCACCAGATGGTCTTCAGTTCCGACCGTTCCGGCAGCTTCGCGCTGTGGTGGGCGGACCTGCAGCGGCCTGATTCGCTGCGGCCGATCGAAGGGCTGCGCCCGGAAGCCCGGCAGGCCCCGGACTGGTCCGAGGACAGCCGCCAGGTGCTGGTGGTAGGCCGCGATGAGCATGGCAACGCGGTGGTCTATGAGATCGCTCCCCGCGACGAGCGGCTGCAGCTGTTGCCGGTGCCGGTCGAGCAGCCCCTGCAGGTCCTGTACGGGGCGACGTCGGACCAGCTGCTGGTGCTGGAGCGCGATGCGGACCAGCACACCCGCTTGAGCCTGTTCGACCGCAGCAGCCAGCCGTGGCGGCGTCTGGCCAGCCTCGAAGGCGTGTCCCAGGCCCGCTTCGACCGCAGCGGCGGGCGCGTGGTGTTCACCCGCTTGGCCGCAAGCGGGCTGTGGTCGATCGATCCGGCCCTGGCGCCGGACAGCGTCCAGCAGATCAGCCAGGACCGGCCCAGCCGTTGGCGCTACCGGACCTGGACCGTGGCGGGGCAGGGCGGTGTTGATTACCTGGGCACGAGCAATGCCTGCGCCACCACGCTGGTGCGCATGCGCGATGGCCAGGAGCAGCCGGAGCGCTGCCTGGATGCGCAGCGGCTGAGTGCTGGCAATGGCCTGAGCGCCAGCGCTGACGGAAACGACCTGTATCTCGCCCTGGCGGTCAGTGACGGCGCTGACATCGGCGTCATGCGCCTGCCCCGGCAGCCGCCGCCGCTGTTTCCGGCCTTCAGCAAGTTCATGATTTTCAAAGAGAATGGGCCTTCGTAACTTCTTCGTGGGGATCTCGTCGCGAATTCGTGGCGATCTCGTCAGACTTTCCTGACGCGGAGGCACCTGATTGGGCAAAACGGTGGCCTGTACTTGGCAAATCCGTGGTGCCTCCATGCGTCAACTCTCCCTGGCCGATCGCGGCCAAACCGTGTCCCTCGATAAGGCCATCGACGACGTCTCGCCGACCTGCCTGGGCGTGGCCCGTCTCGGCAGCCTGCAGACCTCCGGCACCAGCTTCACGGTGTGGATGCAGGTGCGTGGCACCTCCTGGGTCGAGGCGAAGGAAGGCCGCTTCCGGCTGCGCCAGGGCGAATGGATCGCGTTCGAGAAGGAATCGCGCCCGCTGGTGCAGGCCGGCCGCAACGGCCTGTGCGTGGGCCTGAGCCTGAACGCCGAAGCGCTGCGCGTGCTGGCCGAGATGGCCGACTGCGGCCTGTACGCAGGGCGCGGCCGGATGAGCCGCAGCGACGCCCGTGTCGGCCTGCGCCTGTGGCGTGATGCGCTGGCCAATGGCCTGCCGGCGCCGGCACTGCGCCCGCTGCTGCTGCACCTGGCCGGCCTGCAGCGCAGCATGGCGGACAACGTGCAGCGTTGCCCGGGCCGCTCGCGCAGCCGCAAGCGCCAGGTATTCGGCCGAATGCAGCGCGCCCGCCTGTACCTGGAAGGCAACAGCCACCGCGTGGTGCGCATCGGCGAACTCGCCGAGCTGACCAACTTCTCCAGCTGGTACCTCTCCAAGACCTTCCAGAGCCTGTACGAGGAAAGCCCGCAGTCGCTGTCCGCACGCCTGCGCCTGGAGCGTGCCGCAGACCTGCTGCGCGACACCGACATGATGGTGGGCGAGGTGGCCGCCGCCAGCGGCTTCGACAACTGCTGCAGCTTCGCCCGCGCCTTCCGCGCGCGCTATGGCACCTCTGCTTCGCGTTTTCGTGAAAACGGCGCGAAGCTTCCGCCACAATCGGCAAAGTCTCCGGGTGTGTCGCGCAAATACAGCGCTGCAACGCAATCGTAACGTGCTGGGGTGTTTTAACACGCTGCTAACACGTACCTTGGAGAGATTGATGAACTTCCGTAATCCCGCAGTGCGTCTCGGCCTGCTGCCGGCCGGCATTGCGCTGGCGCTGACGCCTGCGTTTGCTTCCGCCCAGGAAGCGGCTTCTGGCACCACCGACCTCGATCGTATTTCGGTCACCGGTTCGCGCATCCGCGGCGCCGCCATGGAGACGCAGCAGCCGATCCTGACGATGACCCGTGAAAGCCTGGAAAAGCAGGGCTTCTCGAGCGTCGCTGACGTGCTGAACAACCTCACTTCGGCCGGCTCCCCGGCCATCTCCCGTTCGGAGTCGCTGGCTTCGGGCGAGAACGTCGGCGGCTACTACGTCGACATCCGCAACCTGGGCGCCGAGCGCACCCTGGTGCTGATGAACGGCAAGCGCCTGGGCGCTTCCACCGCCGGCCTGCAGGACCTGAGCCAGATCCCGATGTCGGCCGTTGAGCGCATCGAGATCCTGAAGGACGGCGCGTCCTCGATCTACGGTTCGGATGCCATCGCCGGCGTCGTGAACGTGATCACCCGCAAGAACTTCGACGGTGGCGAAGCCCAGGTCTACGTTGGCCAGTACGGCAACGGCGACGGCGACACCGAAACCTATTCGATGACCCTGGGTGCCCGCGGTGAGCGCGGCAGCCTGACCCTGTCGGCCGAATACAACAAGCAGGATCCGGTGTGGGCCAAGGACCGCTGGTACAGCCGTGACGGCTCGCTGGGTCCGAACTCGACCTCGGCTGACTGGAGCCCGATCAGCCAGAACAGCACCTGGTGCAACCCGACCCTGTACGACTGCTCGCGCACGTCCAAGACCGCGGTGTGGCAGACCCTGAACCAGGGCGGCAACCCGACCAACGCAGCCGACTACCACGAGCTGACCGAAGACGAGTACTCCAACGCCAACCAGCAGATGACCCTGCTGACCGGCGTGAAGCGCAAGTCGGTCTACATCAACGGCACCTACGACTTCACCGATTCGATCAGCCTGAACACTGACCTGCTCTACAACGAGCGCCAGACGTTCCAGCAGATCGCCGGCTACCCGTACCAGTCCAATTCGACGGACATCAACACCCCGCTGAGCGGCAGCAGCGCCTTCAACCCGGTGAAGGGCCAGGACGTCAGCTTCCGCCGTCGCCTGTGGGAAGTGCCGCGTACCACCGACAGCCAGCTGAAGACCTTGCGCTTCGCGCCGACCGTCAGCGGCTACTTCGACTTCGCCGGCAAGACCTTCGATTGGGACGTCGGCGCACTGTGGAACCGCAACGAGTCGATCAAGACCAACCGCGGTGACATGAGCCTGATCGGTGCCCGCCAGGCACTGGGCGCTTCGTACATCGACGACAACGGCATTGCCCAGTGCGGCGTCAAGGGCGTGCTGGACCCGTCGCTGTCGGGCTGCCGCCCGTGGAACCCGCTGCTGCCGTACGGCGTTGCAGGCCAGGGTTCGCTGGCTGACCAGGAACTGCAGGACTTCCTGTTCCCGACCTTCACCACCCGCGGCATCACCAAGACCACCAGCTTCACCGCCAACCTGGCCGGTTCCATCGTGACCCTGCCGGCCGGTGACCTGGGCTTCGCCCTGGGTGTCGAGCACCGCAAGGAAGAAGGCAGCTACGTGCCGGACGCCTTCGCACAGTCGGGCCAGTCCACTGGCCTGGGCCAGAAGCCGACCCGTGGTGAGTACGATCTGAACGAGGTCTACCTCGAACTGAACGTGCCGCTGCTGGCTGACGTGGCCTTCGCCAAGGAACTGACCCTGAACGTTGCCAGCCGTTATTCGGACTACAGCAACTTCGGTGGCACCACCAACAGCAAGTTCGGCCTGACCTGGCGTCCGATGGACGGCCTGCTGGTCCGCGGCACCTACGCCGAAGGCTTCCGCGCCCCGACCATCAGCGACCTGTACGGTGGCCTGAGCTCGAGCTTCGAGTCGTACATCGATCCCTGCGGCATCACCGCTCCGGGCTCGGTCAACGGCAACGCCGCGTGCAACGCCGGTGGCGTGCCGGTGGGCTACACCCAGATTGGCCAGGGCAACAAGGTCTGCTCGACCCTGCCGTGCCAGTCGGGTGACCAGTTCGTCTCCGGTGCCAACCCGAACCTGAAGCCGGAAACCTCGAAGAGCACCACCTTCGGCCTGGTGTGGAGCCCGCAGTTCGTGCAGGGCCTGGACCTGTCGCTGGATTGGTACAAGTACGAAATCAGCGACATGATCATCGCTGACAGCGTCGACCGCATCCTGCGTGACTGCTACGTGCTGGGCAACTCGGCCCGTTGCGCGGACGTCGTCCGTGCCGATGACGGCCACGTCAGCGCCATCACCTACGGCACCGCCAACCTCGGCAAGATGGAAACCGAAGGTTACGACCTGGGTGTCAAGTACCGCCTGCCGGAGCTGGCCATCGGCCAGTTCAACATCGACTGGACGACCAGCTACATGTCCAAGTACGACGAGCAGGGCCAGAACGCTGCAGGCAACAACATCATGATCGGTCGTGTCGGCGAAGCCGGCCTGTTCCGCGTGCGTTCGAACCTGGGCGTCAACTGGCAGTACGGCGATTTCGGCGTGAACTACACCGCTCGCTACTACTCGGGCATGAAGGAAAGCTGCATCGACACCGGTGAGTTCTGGTGCAATGCGCCGAACCACTACGCCAATGGCGAGGCTGACCCGCTGCGCAAGACCGGCTCCAACACCTTCCACGACCTGCAGGTCAGCTGGAAGGCACCGTGGGACGCCACCATCGCCCTGGGCGCCAACAACGTGTTCGATCACAAGGGTCCGCTGATGTACTCGGCCCCGAACTCGTCGTTCGCCTACTACGGTGGCTTCGACGTGGGTCGCTTCCTGTACATGAAGTACACCCAGCGCTTCTGATCCATCGAAGCGTCGCAATAGGTACGTAGTAGAGGAGGGCGGGCCGCAAGGTCCGCCCTCTTTCTTTGTGCGGCGCCTGCCGTGTGGCACGCGCCCATGAAAAAGGGGCAGGCCTCGCGGCCTGCCCCCTGGTCTTTGCCCGCGCCGCCAGGCTCAGGCTTCGGTCGGTACCAGCCCCATCAGGCTGTTGGCATGCTCGCGCCACTGCGGCAGCTTGTTCAGCACGCCGGCACGCTGCAGGTAGTCCTCGTCCACCGGGTCGCCGTTGACCAGCGCCAGGGCCACGTGCACCGCACCGGTCACCCAGAAACTGCGCGTGTTGGCACGCTGCGGCTGCAGGTGGAAGGCCACTGCTTCGATGATCGGCATCGGCAGGCCCCACAGGCCCAGCAGGTAGGCACCGGCCTCGGCATGGCCGGGGCGCGGATCGTCGGCCAGCGCCGGTTCGCTGCGCTCGTTGCGCACGCCCGGCAGCAGCAGGCCGATATCGGCCAGCAGGGCGGCCGTCGCGCCCAGCTCGGCACTGGATTCGGGCAGCAGGCGCGCGGCAAGGCGCGAGGCCATCAGCGCGCGCTGCTGCAGCGAATTGCGCTCGGCAGTGGACAGCGTCGGTGCGGAAAACACTTCGCTGGCCAGCACCAGGTCACGCAGCGTGGCCAGGCCCAGGCGGGTCACCGCGGTGCGCAGGTCGGCAATGGTGCGGCCCTGGCTGAAGAACGCCGAATTGGACAGCTGCAGCACCTTGGCCGCGATCGCTGGATCAGCGGCAACCAGCTTGGCCACGTCGGCACTGTCGGTGTCGTCGTCATGTTCCAGCGCCTGGGTCAGGCTCAGGTACAGATGCGGCGGCGAGGGCAGTTTCTCGATGCGGCCGATGGCATCGCGCAGGCGCGGGCTGTCCAGCACGTCGCGCAGCTCTTCCAGGCTGGTCAGCGCTTCCAGCAGCACTTCCGGCGCCAGCGGCAGCGGCAGGAAGCGGTGGGCCACGCCGATCAGGCGCGCCGGCGGCGGCCGGTTGCCATGCTGGGCATCGACCAGCGCGATACGGATGGTTTCAGGCCGCAGCGTGCGGATCTGGCCGAGCAACGTGGTTGCGTTGAGATCGGGCAGCTGCGGGCAGACGATCACCGCATCCACGCCCTGCGCAGCCACTGCGGTCATCGCAGTGTGGCCATCGACGGCGGTCAGCGGTTGCCATTCTTCCCCAAGATCGGCAATGAATTCGCTCAGCTCAGCCGGCAGGCTGGCTGAATCCCCAACTAGCAGAATACGCACGACACATTCCCCTGGCTGTCTCGACGGTGTGCGTCGATGACGTGTGAAGTGACGCAATTTACCTAATACGGCGCCAGCAGTGATGGCCCGCAGTGTTGAAACGTGACCAGCATCGCTCCGGCGCGCAGCACCGGAGCGATCCTGTTCAGGCTCAGGCCTTGCTGTCGAGGTGGCGCTGGTGCGCCTCGATCAGGATCTGCTTGGCCTCGGCCGCGCCACCCCAACCGTCCAGCTTGACCCACTTGCCCTTTTCCAGGTCCTTGTAGTGCTCGAAGAAGTGGCCGATGCGCTCCAGCCAGTGGCTGGACACCTGGGCGATGTCTTCGACATGGGCGTAGCCGCTGAAGATCTTCGAGACCGGCACGGCCAGGATCTTCTCGTCGCTGCCCGCTTCATCGCTCATCTTCAGCACGCCGACCGGACGGCAACGCACGACCGAGCCCGGGACCAGCGGCAGCGGCAGCACCACCAGCACGTCGGCCGGGTCGCCATCGCCGCACAGGGTGCTCGGCACGTAGCCGTAGTTGCACGGGTAGCGCATCGGGGTCGACAGGATGCGGTCGACGAAGATCGCGCCGGTTTCCTTGTCCACTTCGTACTTCACCGGCTCCGAGTCCTTCGGGATCTCGATGATGACGTTGATTTCTTCCGGCGGGTTCTTGCCGGGCGAGACGAGTTCCAGACCCATGGTGTGCTCCAGGTGGGGGATGTGGACGGATAGCTGACCATTTTATGCCTTTGCCGGGCGCTGTGCAGGGTAGGGCAGCGCCGACCTTCGTAGTGGTCCCCGCCGGAGGGGCCGGGGCGGGGTTCCCCGATGGGCTCCTCCCCGCCGCATGGGCAGGCTGGACGTCCATACCAAGGAGCCCTGCCATGAACTGGAACCGCTGGTGCTGTTGTGTCGCCCTGCTGCTGGCACCCCTGCCCGTGCTCGCCCGTGGCCTGCACGTCGACCTGATCGACTACCCCCGGCCGGAGGCCAACTGGGACCGCGCCTATGGGCTGGAGGCGGCCTTGCAGCGGGAGTTTGACCGGCTTTGCGCTGATACCTGGTGCGAGGGTGACTACAGCAACTACCAGGCGCTGGAGTTCCGCTGTGCCGTGCTGGCCCATCGCGGCACCGTGCAGCGCTGCACGTGGGTGATCGCGGCCAGTGAGGTCGCCATCGATGCCGATACCGGGAAAGTGCAGGTCGACAATGGCCGCTGGGCCTGCCCTCTGGAACTGCAGCCGGGCGTGCCGGTGGAAGCCTTCCACGCGGCACTGGAAGCACCGGAGGGGCTGGCGGCGCCCCTGCCTGGCCTCGACCACGGGCTGTTCGATGCACTGCCCGATTGCCTGCGCAAGGCGGGGAGGGTGGGGTGATGCGCATTTTCCCGACAGGATTGCTGGCCTGCACGCTGCTGATGGCGATGGGTGCCCAGGCCGCCCCCAGCTCTGTTGATGCCCGCGACTATCCCGATCCGGCGAGCGGCCGCGAGCGCTTCCTGGCCGCCGAGCGTCGTCTTGTAAGGGGGTTTGACAACATCTGCGGCGACACCTTCTGCGAGGGCGAGTACTACAACCTTCGCGCCATGCGTCTGCGCTGTTCGGTGCATCAGGCCTCGGGGGCCGTTGGCAGCTGCGTCTGGACATTCGCTGGTAGCCAGACGTGGGTGCGGCAGACCGGAAAGATCGATGTTGACCACGCGATGTACGCCTGCAAGCTGCCGCTGGCTGCCGGCACCTCGCTCGAACAGCTCCTTCAGCTGTGGGAAGCAGGGTCGCCCGACGACGCGCTGGATGCCTCGTTGCCAGGCAGTACGGTCAGCGCCTATGAGGCACTGACCGACTGCCTCTAGGAGCGGGGGTGACGGAGGTGTAAACGTGACTGATTCGCATTTACGGAGTAGCATGCGCGCCGCCCCCGTCTGTCCCGTCCTCCGCGCATGCCTTCCAATGCCGCCACCCTCACCGAACTGCTGATCCGTGAACGGCCAGCGCTGCTGCGCCGGGTGCAGCGCATCCTCGGCGGCGACAGTGGTGCCGAGGATGTGATCCAGGCGGTCTGGTTCAAGGCGCGTGGTGTCGACAACCAGCAGTGCATCGACAACCCGCGTGCCTACCTGTACCGCCTGGCGATCAACCTGGCCACCGACCATGGCCGCGAGTCGACGCGCCGCAACCGCCTGCTGGCCGAGCACTACCTGTGGCAGGAGGAGGACGAGGTGTCCACCGAAGACCAGGTGATGGCCCAGGATGAGCTGCAGCGGGTGCTGGATGCCGCCGGGCACTTGCCCGAGCCGACCCGCACCATCTTCCGCCTCAACCGGCTGCAGGGGCTGACCCAGGCCGAGATCGCCCGCCGCCTGGGCGTGTCGGTCACCACGGTGGAAAACCACGTGCGCAGCGCCCTGGCCCGGTTGGCCTGGGCCCGCGAGGGTCGATGATCAATCGCCCTTGGGGGCCGCTGCACGACGAACGTCTTGATCCACGGGCCGCAGTGCGGTTCCGTCCTTTCCACTGCGCCTGACCGCGCCCGCCTGCCAGCCGATGAGCCCGCACTCCCCTTCCAGCGCCCGCGCAGACGACCCCGTGGCCGAACAGGCCCGGGACTGGATCGTGTTCCTGGCGTCCGGCGAGCACAGCGATGCGCGCATGCAGGCGTTCGAGCAGTGGCTGGCGCAGCCAGGGCATCGTCGTGCCTTCGAGCACGAACGGCGCCTGTGGCGCAGCCTCGGCGCATCGCCGGTGGCAGTGGCCACAGCCGCAACGCTTCCAGCGGCGCGTGGGCGTGTGCGTCCCCGCCGCCGCCTGCACTGGGCCGCCGCAGCCGCCGCCGCACTGGCGCTGCTGGTAACCGCCCCCGACGCCTGGCTGCGCCTGCAGGCCGACCATCGCAGCAACCACCAGGTACAGGCGGTGCAGCTGCCCGACGGCAGCCGTGCAGTGCTCGATGCCGACAGCGCCATTGCCGTGCACTTCGATGCACACGCCCGCCGTATCGAGCTGCTGCAGGGTCGCGCCTGGTTCGAGGTGACCCCGGATGCGCAGCGCCGCTTCAGCGTGGCCGCCGGCAATGGCGTGGTCGAAGACATCTCCACTGCGTTCACCGTCGCCCGCCATCACAGCACCGTGGAAACCGAAGTGGGGCAGGGACGGGTGCGCGTGGCCAACCCGATCGATGGCGGCTGGACCTACCTGCAGGTGGGGCAGCGCGCGATGTACGGCGCACACAGCGGCGTGACCCGCCTGGCGGACGTGGCTGCCGACCGCGTCGGCGCCTGGCGCCAGGGCGAGCTGCTGCTGGATGACGCCACAGTGGCCGATGCCGTGCAGGAGGTGGGCCGCTATCGCCGTGGCCCGACCTTCGTGCGCGGTGACCTGTCGCGCCTGCCGGCAGTCAGCGCGGCCCTGCGCATCGACCAGCCGGAACAGGCGCTGGACACCCTGGCCGCGACCGCAGGCCTGCAGGTCACCCGCCTGCCGCTCGGCGTAGCCATCGTCCACCGGTAGATCCACGCCATGCGTGGATGAATCGGTCGGCAACCCTGCAGCCACGCATGGCGTGGCTCTACTGGATCACGCACCGGTAGATCCACACCACGTGTGGATGAATCGGCCTTGGGGTTCCCCGCGCCCCATTCGTCCTACCCAGCGAACGTACCCGCCGCCGCCACGTACGTCGTTGTGTCCGCGCCCCGCGCGGATGACGCCGCGCCCGCGGCTCCGTTCCCCTCACAGGTTTCCCATGTCCGACTTCCGTCGTCCGGGCCGCGCACCGCGCCCGTCCCGTCTGTGCATCGCCCTGCTCGCCGCTGGCCTGGCCGGCGCCGCGCCGACCGTGCTGGCCCAGTCCAGCACCACCGCGCCCGCCGCGCTGCTGCGCTTCGACATTCCTGCCCAGCCGCTGGATGGCGCGCTGCGCGCCTACATGCGCCAGTCCGGCGTGCAGGTGGCCTATCCGGCCACGCTCGGCAACGGTGTCACCTCGCAGGCGGTCAACGGCACGCTGTCGGCCAGTGATGCGCTGTCGCGCCTGCTGCAGGGCAGCGGCCTGGTCGCGCGCCGGGTCGGCAGCGACGCGGTGACGCTGGAAGCGGCGCCGGCACAGGCCGGCAACGGCGTCATCGTCACCGACACGCTGAGCGTGTCCGGCGAGCACATCGAAGGCGGTGCGGTCAGCGATGAAGCGCGCCTGCTCGACAGCTACCGCAGCGTCGGTTCCACCACCACGATCAACCGTACCCAGCTGGAACGCTTCCGCGGTACCTCCAACGGCGACATCGTCAAGGGCGTGGCCGGCGTCACTGCGGGCGATCCGCGCGTGGGCAACGGCTTCGACGTCAACATCCGCGGCATCCAGGGGCAGAGCCGCGTGCCGGTCATCATCGACGGCGGCCAGTCCAGCATGGACACCTACCGTGGCTACGCCGGCCAGTCGCAGCGCACCTACCTGGACCCGGACCTGATCTCGCGGTTGACCATCACCAAGGGTCCGAGCCTGCAGGCCAACGCCTCCGGCGGCATCGGTGGCGTGGTGGAAATGGAAACGCTGAACGTCGATGACGTCCTGCGCGAAGGCCGCGATGTCGGCGTACGCGTGCGTGGTGGCCTGGCCAACAACAGCGCCAACAACCTGCCGGGCTACGACGCCGCACCGCGCACCGACCGTGGCGCCAGTGGCAGCCAGTTCTTCAACGTCGCCGCCGCCGGCCATTGGGATCGCTTCGACCTGGTCGCCGCCTATGCGTACCGCGACAACGGCAACTACTTCGCGGGCAAGCACGGCTACGACGATTTTCCGCAGACGCGGCGCACGCTGGCACCGCTGAACCCGCCGCGCACGGAAGTGTTCAACACGTCCTCGCGGTCGAAGTCGGCGCTGCTCAAGGGCACTTGGCGCATCGATGATGTACAGACCCTGGAGCTGGGCTACCGCCGCTATGAAGGCACGGCGGGCGAGATCATGGCCTCGCAGATCATCCGCGTGGACCGCGACCGCGTGCCGCAGTGGGATCCGGGCCACGTCGACATGGACAGCTACAGCGCGCGCTACCGCTTCAACCCGGACAGCGACAAGGTCGACCTGCGCATCAACGCCTGGTACACCGATACCGACAGCGTGATGTACAACAACCTAACCGGCATCACCCCGTGGTACTACGACCGCCGCACCGAGTGGTACGACGCACCGAGCTTCAGTGGCAACCCCGGCTACAAGGACGCCTACCGCAATCCGCTGCGGCAGAAGCGCTTCGGCCTGGACGCCAGCAACACCTCGATCTTCGAGACCAGCGCCGGCCGCTTCACCCTCGACTATGGCCTGGCCTACAGCGACGAGGACATCGCGCCGGGCAGCTCCGGCCCGATCATGCACGACGACCTGGTCAACAACCGCTTCCTGCGCAACGCCGAGCGCAAGGAATACAGTGCCGTGGCCTCGCTGAAGTGGGCACCGGACGAGCATTGGGAAGTGCAGGCCGGTGGCCGCTGGAACCGCGTGGACGTGCACGACCGCAACCGCCTGGCCACCCCGGACCAGTACGAGGTGCAGGGCCAGTACCGCTACACCGAACTGCTCAACGGCGACCCGAGCCTGCCGTCGTGGCGGGCCAAGCGCATCGCCCTGCTGAACTGGTACCCCGATGCCAACGGCAACTTCACCCAGGATTCGCTGCTGGCCTCGCCCTACGAGCGCGGTACCGTGGCTGACATCGGCGGCTGGAACTTCTACGACGCCGATGAAGCCGAAGACCTGGAAGTGCCGGTCAGCTGGACCTGGTCCAAGCCGATCCGCCGCCGCGACAGCGCCTTCTCGCCGACCGCCAGCGTCGCCTTCCGCTTCAGCGAAGACAGCATGGTCTACCTGAAGTACGCCGAAGGCACCAAGCTGCCGAGCCTGTTCGAGACCACTCTGGGGCTGTTCACCGCCGCCAAGCCGGTGGCCGAACTCAAGCCCGAACGTGCGCGCAGCTGGGAACTGGGCGCCAGCACCATCCGCCACGACCTGTTCACCGCCGGTGACCGCCTGGCGCTGAAGCTGGCCTACTTCGATACCCGCATCGACGACCTGATCACCCGCGACTACCGCACGCTGTCGGCCGGCCTGATCCGCAACGTCGATCAGTTCAAGGTGTCGGGCCTGGAGTTCCAGTCCAGCTATGACAGCGGCAAGCTGTTCGCCGATCTGTCGGCGCACTACTACTTCAAGGCCAAGACCTGCGCACCGGACATCGCCGCCGAGCGTCGCGCCTATGGCGTGCAGCGCAGGATCGAGGAACTGGCCAACACGCCCGACTGCGTCGATGGTGGTTTCGAGGGTTCGTACTCGAACACGCAGAACCCGCCGCGCTACATGGTCAACCTGACCGTCGGTTCGCGCCTGTTCGACGAGCGGCTGACCTTCGGTACCCGCGTGGTCCACAACGCCGGCCCGATCAGCAAGCTGGACAAGGAATGGAACGTCGGCCTGTCGGCGATCCAGCAGCTGTACCGCCCGACCACCCTGGTGGACGTGTTCGCCAGCTGGAGCTTCAACGACCAGCTGTCGGTGGAAGCCAACGTCGACAACCTGACCGACCGCTACTACCTGGACCCGCTGGCTCTGGGCGTGATGCCGGCCCCGGGCCGCACCGCGCGCCTGGCGTTGACCTGGAAGTACTGACCGGCCATCCACGCATGGCGTGGATCTACTGAAAACCGGTAGCGCGGATCAGGCAGAAAGACGGTAGCGCCGGGCCATGCCCGGCGGATCGCGCAGATGAAACGGTAGCGCCGGGCCATGCCCGGCGTTTCCTTTGGCGCGCTTACAACCCGCGCGCGGCCTTCACCGCGTCTTCGTGCAGCGCCTCATTCAGCTCGTCCACCACGGTGCTCCAGGCTGCATCGGCCTGCAGCGACTCGGCCAGGAACTGGCGCTGCGCATCGCTCCAGAACGGGGCGTCGGCCACTTCCACTTCCGTGGCCAGCTGGTGCTGGGCGATGAACCCGGCAATGGCATCGGCGCTGGCGTCCAGGCCCAGCTGCAGGAACAGGTTGGTCATGCTCGGTTCGGTGGTGATCATCGGAAGCTGCCTGGCAGGGGAAAGGTAAGCTGCATTATCGACGCATGCCGCCTTGGGGGAACCCCCTCGTGGCACGTCTCATGATCGACGCTTCCCCCTGGCACCCCCCGATGACCGCGACAACTTCCCCCGACGACAGCCGCAGCGTGCGCCTGAAGGCCGCCACCCGTGACAGCCATGGCGCGCTCGACAAGCGCATCATGGCCGGCGACATCTTCGCCGACCGTGGCAACTTCGCCCGCTTCCTGCGCGTGCAGTACCGTTTCCACCGCAGCATCGACGCGCTCTACGCCAGCCCCGCACTGGACGCACTGCTGCCGGCCCTGCACGAACGCCGCCGCCTGCAGCAGGTGCGCAACGACCTGCAGGATCTCGAGCAGACCCTGCCGGGCCAGGACATCATGCCGTTGGCTGCGGACCTGCCGCTGCCGGCCGCGCTGGGCTGGCTGTACGTGGCCGAAGGCTCCAACCTGGGCGGCACGGTGCTGTACAAGATGGCCGCCGCGCTGGGCCTGGACCGTGATTTCGGCGCGCGCCACCTGGCGGCACACCCCGATGGCGCCGCCCGCCACTGGCGCGAGTTCACGGCGGCGCTGGACGCGGTGCCGCTGTCGGCCGAGCAGGAACAGCAGGTGATCGACGCCGCCGACGCGGCCTTCCGCAGCGTGCATGGCCATGTCGAAGTGGAATTCGGCGCATGAGCGGCCACCGCTGATGCGCTGGCTCTGGTTCGCGCTGGGCTGGCTGATGGTCGGCCTGGGCGTGATCGGTACGTTGTTGCCGGTGATGCCCACCACCATCTTCCTGATCCTGGCGGTGGGCTGCTTCGCCCGCAGTTCGCCGAAGTTCGAGCAGCGCCTGCTGGCCCATCCGCGCTATGGCCCCTCGCTGCGCCTGTGGCGCGAGCAGGGGGCGGTGTCGCGCAAGGGCAAGGCGTTCGCCAGCGCCGGCATGGCGGTGGGCTTCGCGCTGTTCTGCTGGGGCGCGCATCCCTCCTGGCGGCTGCTGCTGGGCGTGGGCCTGTTCTTTGCGGCCAGCGCCGGCTACGTCCTGAGCCGGCCAGCGCCGCGGCTCGATCCCACCCCGCTGGTGGAAGTGGACGATGCCGAACCCCGCGCGGCCCGCCGCCGCGCGTCTACTCATGATTCTGATGGAACCCCCGACGATGCTGCCTGCTGACCTGGCGCCCCTGGCCACACCCGCCTTGACCCCGTGGGGCATGTACCTGGCCGCCGACGTGGTGGTCAAAGCGGTGATGATCGCGCTGGCCGTCGCCTCGCTCGCCACCTGGACCGTGCTGCTGGCCAAGGGCTGGGAGCTGTCGCGGCAGGCGCGCGCGCTGCGTGCGGCCCGCGCGCGGCTGCTGGAGGCGCCAAGCCTGCCGGCCGGCGATGTGGATGCTGCGCTGGCCGAAGGCACTGCGGCGGCGATGCTGGAGGCGGCACGCAGCGAACTGCGCCTGTCGCAGGACCTGGCGTGCCGTGACGGCATCAAGGAACGCGTCGCCTCGCGCCTGGACCGGCTGGAACTGGACACCGCACGCGCGCAGCGGCGCGGCATCGGCGTACTCGCCAGCATCGGTGCGGTGGCGCCGTTCGTGGGCCTGTTCGGCACCGTGTGGGGCATCATGAACAGCTTCATCGGCATCGCCCACAGCAACACCACCAACCTGGCGGTGGTTGCACCGGGCATCGCCGAGGCGTTGCTGGCCACCGCGCTGGGCCTGGTCGCGGCGATTCCCGCCGTGCTGGTCTACAACCACTTCAGCCGCGTGCTGGCTGGTCTGCGTGGCCTGCTGGGTGATCTGTCGGCGGCGGTGCAGCAGCTGGTCTCGCGCGATCTGGACCGTGCCGCTGCGCGTGCTCCTGCCAGTGCACTGCGTGCGGTGCACTGAATGGCGATCAGGACCGCATCCGACCGCGACGACACGCCCGAAGAAGCGCACGAGATCAATGTCACGCCCTTCATCGACGTGATGCTGGTGCTGCTGATCATCTTCATGGTGGCCGCGCCACTGGCCACCGTGTCGGTACCGGTGCAGCTGCCGGCCAGCAGCGCGCAGGCCACGCCCAACGAACAGGCACCGGTGTACGTGACCGTGCAGGCCGACCTGTCGCTGCGCGTGGGCGAAATGCCGGTCGCGCGCGACGGCCTGTCCGCTGCGCTGCAGGCGGCCACGCACGGTGATGCGGAGCAGCGCATCTACCTGCGCGCCGACCAGCGCGTGCCCTATGGCGAGTTGATGGGCACCCTCGATGCACTGCGTGCGGCGGGTTACCTGAAGGTGGCCCTGGTTGGCCTGGAGCAGGGCGCACGATGAGCACGCTGCGGCGCTGGGCGACCAGCCTGGCGATCGTGCTGCTGGCACACGCGGTGCTGGCCAGCATCGTGTGGTGGTGGCATGCGCGCGCTGCACCGGCGCCCACGGCAGCGCCACCGGCCGCGCTGATGCTGGAGCTGGCACCGACCGTGCAGGCGCCACCGGCTCCGCCACGCGCGCTGCCGACCGGGCCGCTGCAGCAGGAACAGCAGCGCCGCGAAACCACGCCGCAACCGCCGCCCGTGCCCAAGGTGCCGCCGCAGCCGCAGGGGGATCTGCCGCCGAAACCGCAGGTGCCGGCCAGCACGGCGCAGGACAGCGCGGACGCCAATGTCGAGCGCAGCACCGCACCGCCGGAGGTTCCCGCCGACGTTGCCACGCGATACGCCGCGCAGCAGACCACCGCTGGCGAGCGCAGCCGCGCCAACGCCACCTGGCAGGGCCTGTTGCTGGGCCACCTGCAGCAGCACCGGCGCTACCCGCGCCAGTCCGAGCGCCTGCGCCAGCAGGGCGTGGTGTATGTGCGGTTTGCCGTGTACCGCGACGGGCGCGTGTCCGCCGCGCGCATCGAGCGCGGCAGTGGCTTCGCGTTGCTGGACCAGGAAACCCTGGAAACCGTGCAGCGCGCCAGCCCGGTTCCGGTGCCGCCGGCCGAAGTGGCCGGCGACCCGGTGGAAGTGATGGTGCCCGTGGCGTTCCATCTGCGCGGGCGCTGATCCCGTCTGGCCTGCCATCCACGCATGGCGTGGATCTACAGCAGCGGCACCAGCAGCAGCGCCACGATGTTGATGATCTTGATCAGCGGATTGATGGCTGGGCCGGCGGTGTCCTTGTACGGGTCACCGACGGTGTCGCCGGTCACCGCGGCCTTGTGCGCCTCGCTGCCCTTGCCGCCAAAGTGGCCATCCTCGATGTACTTCTTGGCGTTGTCCCAGGCGCCGCCGCCGGTGGTCATCGAAATGGCCACGAACAGGCCGGTGACGATCGTGCCGATCAGCAGGCCGCCCAGTGCACGCGGCCCCAGCAGCAGGCCGACCACCACCGGCACCGCGACCGGCAGCAGCGAAGGCACGATCATTTCGCGGATCGCCGAGCGCGTGAGCATGTCCACGGCCCTGTCGTACTGCGGCTTGGCGGTGCCCTGCATGATGCCGGGGATCTCGCGGAACTGGCGCCGTACTTCCTCCACCACCGCACCGGCGGCGCGGCCGACGGCTTCCATCGCCATCGCACCGAACAGGTAGGGAATCAGGCCGCCGATCAGCAGGCCGATGATCACCGTGTGGTCGCTGAGATCGAAGCGGAACTCCTGGCCGGGGTTGGCAGCCTGCAGGTTGTGGGTGTAATCGGCAAACAGCACCAGCGCGGCCAGCGCCGCCGAACCGATCGCATAGCCCTTGGTCACCGCCTTGGTGGTGTTGCCCACCGCATCGAGCGGGTCGGTGATGTCGCGGATGTCCGAGGGCAGCTCAGCCATCTCGGCGATGCCGCCGGCGTTGTCGGTGATCGGTCCGTAGGCATCCAGGGCCACGATCATGCCGGCCATCGACAGCATCGCGGTGGCGGCGATGGCGATGCCGTACAGGCCGGCCAGCGCATATGCGCCCCAGATCGCCGCACATACGGCTACCACGGGCAGGGCGGTGGATTTCATCGAAATGCCGAGGCCGGCGATGATGTTGGTGCCATGCCCGGTGGTCGAGGCCTGCGCCACGTGCTGCACCGGCTTGTACTGCGTGCCGGTGTAGTACTCGGTGATCCACACGATCAGGCCGGTCAGCACCAGGCCGATCAGTGCGCAGCCATACAGCGCCATCGGGCCATGCACGTTGTCGCTCATCAGCCCGGTGGTGATCGGGTAGAACGCGATGGCGGCCAGCACGCCGGAGACGATCACGCCCTTGTACAGCGCGCCCATGATCGAGCCGCCCGGCTTCACCTTGACGAACAGTGCGCCGATGATCGAAGCGATGATCGACACCCCGCCCAGCACCAGCGGGTAAAGCACCGCATTGGCACCGGCTTCGCTCAGCATCAGGCTGCCCAGCAGCATCGTGGCGATGACGGTGACCGCGTAGGTCTCGAACAGGTCGGCAGCCATGCCGGCGCAGTCGCCGACATTGTCACCGACGTTGTCGGCGATCACCGCCGGGTTGCGCGGGTCGTCCTCGGGAATGCCGGCTTCCACCTTGCCCACCAGGTCGGCGCCGACGTCAGCGCCCTTGGTGAAGATGCCGCCCCCCAGGCGCGCGAAGATCGAGATGAGCGAAGAACCGAAGGCCAGGCCGACCAGCGCGTGCAGCGCCTGTTCCATCGGCAGGCCCATGCGCAGCAGCAGTGCGTAGTAACCGGCCACGCCCAGCAGGCCCAGGCCGACCACCAGCATGCCGGTGATGGCGCCGCCGCGGAAGGCCACGTCCATCGCCGCGCTGATGCCGTTGCGTGCGGCCTCGGCGGTGCGCACGTTGGCGCGGACCGAGACATTCATGCCGATGTAGCCGGCCGCGCCGGACAGGACCGCACCGACCGCGAAACCAATGGCGGTGTACCAGCTGAGGAAGACGCCGACCAGCACGAACAGCACCACGCCGGCTACACCGATGGTCAGGTACTGGCGGTTGAGGTAGGCACGCGCGCCTTCCTGGATCGCGGTGGCGATCGCGATCATGCGTTCATTGCCGGTGGGTTGGCGCAGGATCCAGCGCGCCGAGATGATCCCGTAGAGGATCGCGAGAATGGCGCAGCCCAGCGCCAGTGACAGCCCATGACGTTCCAGCATCAGACCCCTCCGCAGAATGGATGGTGAGCATCCAGTGGCGATGAACGGCACCACGAGGGGGACGACGGGTTGCAGCCTGGAACCAACCCGTGCCGACCGGAACGGTCGTCCGACGTATGGCGGTGTTCAGCATTCCCTGGTGCCCGCAGTATGCGTCGCTCCGCGCCCGGATGGTAGCGCCGGGCCGCGCCGCGCCGCATGATCCGTGGGCGCCCTCCAGATGAACGCATCGCCATGCGCGCGGAACCCGCCGCCGGTCCATGGGCATGCTTTGAGAGCCACAGACCCTTTGCACCCCGTTAAGCCACGCTCTGCAAGCCTGCGCACAGTCCTGACGGAGATTCCCCATGCGCCTGTCCCTGCTGATGCTTGCCGCCCTGGTGCCGGCCATGCCCGCGCTGGCCGCGGAAACGCCTGAACTGCAGCGGGCGGTGGGCGCCCCGCAGGCGGTGGGCGCCGTGCACACCCTGCGGCAGATTCCCGAGGCCTGCGCGCGGCTGGAAGGCGTGTTCACCGGCCAGGCCGCCGAGCCGTACCGCTTCTCCGCCGTGCGCACCAGCGAACAGTGCCAGCCGCGCGCCCGCTTCGTTGATTACGCCAAGGCACAGCCCAGTGCCGACAAGGGCTGGAAGCTCAACGACGTGATCCGCGTGCCGAATGCCGCCTGCCCGGCACAGCAGGCGGTGGTGCGGGTGTGGCGCCTGCCGGTCAACAACACCCAGGCGCTGGATGGCCAGGGCCAGTCGCGCATCTACCTGGAAGAGGCAAAGAAGCAGGCCGCCGCGGGCAAGATCCCGCAGGTGACGATGTTCGCCGCGCAGCTGCAGGTGGAAGGCAAGGCCTGCAATTGATACAGGTGGGTGCCGACCATCGGTGAATTATTGGTGGGTGCCGACCGTTGGTGAATTATCGGTGGGTGCCGACCGTTGGTCGGCACCGATGCCTCATCCACGCATGGCGTGGATCTACTCCCCAGCCAGCTTCGCCCCGCGCGCAACCAGCAGCTCGCGCAGTGCCGTGCGGTGGCAGTGCGCCTCGTCTTCGCAGTAGCAACCCACGGCGATGTCGCTGTGCTGCGACAGCGCCGCCAGCAGATCCAGCGCATGCGCCGCATCGGGCGCCTTCATTTCGGCCTTGTAGTGGCGGAAGAAGGCATTCCAGTCCGCCGCGGTGGTCGCCCCGTGGGCCTGTTTCACCAGCTCCGGGCTGGGGGCCAGGGTCGGAAACCAGACGTCATACCAGTCCTGCCGGGCGAAATCACTGCGCGCCACGCCACGTGACGGCCGCCGCACCGTGCCGATGCGCAGGCCCTCACCGGGCGTGCGCGGGCTGCCAAGACGGACCACATGCAGGGCCATGCTGTTTCTCCTTGTGCAGGACCACATCTTCGCGCCCGTGACGTGCCGCAGGCGTGAACCGGGCCGCAAACAGAAGGCCCGGGCACTTGCGCACCCGGGCCTTCGGTCATGCCATGGCGGCGGCGGTCAGTTGCCGCGGCAGTCCTTCAGCCACAGCACGCGGCCGATCTGGTCGTAGTTGTCGACCACGCCGGTCAGCGTCACCTTCTCGCGCGGGCGCAGGGACAGCGCATAGGCGGTCTGGTTGGCGGCGAACGAGCAGGAGATGGCCACGCGCTCGAAATCGATGCTGCCATCGCTGGGCAGGTCGAAGGTGGTGTTGTAGGTGCCACCGCTCTTCAGCACCGAGGCGATGCGCCCGCTGATGACGTAGGTCTTGCCCTTGTAGCGCGGCTCGATCGCAGCGGGGTTGTCCTTGTTCTGGTTGCGCAGCTGGAAGCCGAAGCGGTCGGCGGCAATGGTCACTGCCGATGCCTGCGGCGTGGCCTTGGCAGCCTGGTCACCGGCCTTGCCCGGCTTGACCTGGTTGAGCAGCTTGCACATCTCGGTACGCACGCCGTCAGCCGAGGCGATGGCTCCCTTGTTGACCTTCACCACCATGGCAACGGTGCCCTGGCCGCCTTCGGAGGTAGCGCTGATGATCATCGGGATCGGCTTGTGCGCCATGCTCTCCGGTTCTTCGATCAGCATCGAACCGCCTTCGATGTCCTCGCTCAGCACGTCCATGTTGGCGTTCTTGGCGATGACCCGCATCTGGCCGATGGCGCTGGCCACGCTCAGGTCCGGGTGGCTGACCGACGAAGTGAAGGTGGTGCCGGTGAAGGGGTTGCCCTTCTTCTGGAAGTTGGCTTCGCAGGTCGCGGCGAACGCGGGCGCGGCAGCCGTGCACAGCAGCACGGCGAGGAAGGTCTGGCGCTTCATGGATACAGTCCTTGTGGTGTGGCACTACGCGCCCGCAGGAGCGGGCGACAGACGGGTTGGCACGCATCGGCCCCTTGCCCCGGGCCGGGCCCCGATTGTGGGCTGCTTCTCAGTTCGCCGCAATCCAACCATCAAGGGCCCTTTCCGCTGGAAAGAGCCCTGGGTCACAAGTTGTGACGTGGATCAACCTTCGAAGGCGGCCAGCTTCTGCTTCACCGCCACGTTCTTGAGGGTGACGTACTTCGGCAGGCCGTCGCTGCCGTAGGGCAGGGGGGCTTCGCCCTTGATCAGCGGCGACAGATAGGCGCGCGCCTTGGCGGTGATGCCGAAACCATCGCGGCGGATGAAGCTGGCGGGCATCTTCTTCTCGTGGTTGGCGATCTTCGCCAGCGGCGCGGCCTCGATCTTCCAGCGGTAGGGCGCATCGCTGCTGCGCACGATCACCGGCATCACCCCGTTCTGGCCCTTCAGTGCCAGCTGCACGGCCGCCTTGCCCACCGCCTGCGCCTGTTCCCAGTCGGTCTTGCTGGCCAGGTGCCGGGCCGAGCGCTGCAGGTAATCGGGCAGGGCCCAGTGCACCTTCAGGCCCAGCTGGTCCTTGACCCGGCCCGCCAGGTGCGCGGCGACGCCGCCCAGCTGCGAATGGCCGAAGGAGTCCTTGCTGCCGCCGGCATCGGCGACGAAGCGGCCGTCGGCGGTGGCGATGCCTTCGGAGGCCACCACCACGCAGTAGCCGACGCGCTCGACCACGGCCTTGACCTTGGCCAGGAAGGTGGCCTCGTCATAGGCACGCTCGGGCAGCAGGATGATGTGCGGGGCCTCGTCCTCGCCGTTGCCGGCCAGGCCCGCGGCGGCGGCCAGCCAGCCGGCATGGCGGCCCATTGCTTCGTAGATGAAGACGCGGGTGGAGGTCTCGGCCATCGCCGCCACGTCCAGCGCGGCCTCGCGCACGGAGACTGCGGTGTACTTGGCCGCCGAGCCGAAGCCCGGGCAGGTGTCGGTCACGGCCAGGTCGTTGTCGATGGTCTTGGGCACGCCGATGCAGGTCAGGTCGTAGCCGGAGGCCTTGGCCAGCAGCGAGACCTTCAGCGCGGTGTCGGCCGAGTCGTTGCCGCCGTTGTAGAGGAACCAGCGCACGTCGTGGGCGCGCAGCACCTCCAGCAGGCGGTCGTAACGGGCCCGGTCGGCCTCCAGCGATTTCAGCTTGACCCGGCACGACCCGAAGGCGCCGCCCGGGGTGTGGGCCAGGGCGCGGATGGCGGCGGCACTCTCCTTGCTGGTGTCGATCAGCTCCTCGCGCAGGGCGCCGAGGATGCCGTTGCGGGCGGCCAGGACCTTGATGCCCTTGGCCCGGGCCTGCTCGATGACCGCCGCTGCGGTGGCGTTGATGACCGCCGTGACGCCGCCGGACTGGGCGTAGAGGAGGGTACCGTTGCGCATGCTTCTACCTGCTCGGTGAGGGGGACATTGCAGTGACATTACCCGTATGCGCTAAAGTGGCGCTATTGCGGTGCAGCGATACCGGTCCGTCCGGGGCGCGAACCTTCTTTGTTTTCAACACGTTGGAGTCAGGTCAATGCGATTGGTTCTGTTGGGACCGCCCGGTTCGGGCAAGGGGACGCAGGCGACGCGCCTGAAGGAAAAGCTGGGCATCGCCCATATTTCGACCGGTGACATGCTGCGCGCGGAAATCGCCGCGGGCTCGGAGCTGGGCAAGCAGGCCAAGGCGGTGATGGATGCCGGCAACTTGGTGTCCGATGACATCCTGCTGGGCATGCTGGAGTCGCGCCTGACCCAGGCCGATGTCGCCAAGGGCTTCATCCTGGACGGCTACCCACGCAATGTGGCCCAGGCCAATGCGATGGACGGCCTGCTGGCCAAGATCGGCCAGCCGCTGGACGCCGTGGTGCAGCTGGACGTGGCCACCGAGCTGCTGGTCGAGCGCATCGCCGGCCGCGCCCAGGAACAGGGCCGCGCCGACGACAACCCGGAAGCGGTGCGCCAGCGCCTGCAGGTCTACAACGACCAGACCGCCCCGGTGGTCGACTTCTACGCCGGCCGTGGCACCCTGGCCCGCGTCGATGGCGTCGGTGACCTGGACGAGATCGAAGCCCGCATCCTGGCGGCGATCAAGGGCTGATGGCGGTCGGCCGGCCCGGTGCCGGCCACCGTGCAGCTACGACGAAACAGGCCTGGTCCTTGCGGACCAGGCCTGTTTCGTTTCATAGGTGCCAGCGATGAGCTTGCTCAGGGCTCCGCAGCATGAGCTCCCTTGGGGATGGCCTCTTGGGGAGTAGGACCGGTTCGGGTACTACGGCTGGCTTCCTGAATTGTGTACAGGTTCACATACCTGCGCTATCGGGAATTCCCTGACAGACGATTGGAGTTTTCTCACAACCGGTGTAGGAGTTGTCTGACCCCATTGCAGACAATGGCCCTATACAGCCGTGATCGGTCACAATCCCCGGTCATGAGCAGCGTACATATCCTTGCAATCGCCGGCACCTTCATGGGTGGCGTGGCCGCCCTGGCACGGGAACTGGGCCATACGGTCAGCGGCAGCGACCAGGCCATCTATCCGCCGATGTCCACCCAGCTGGAGCAGCTGGGCATCGCCCTGGACCAGGGCTACCGCGCCGACAGCGTGCCGCCGGGCACCGCCGAGGTGGTGATCGGCAACGCCCTGTCGCGTGGCAACCCGGCCGTGGAAGCCGTGCTCGATGCCGGCCAGCGCTACATCTCCGGCGCCCAGTGGCTGTCCGAGCAGGTCCTGCCGGGCCGCGACACGCTGGCCGTGGCCGGCACCCATGGCAAAACCACCACCACCACCATCCTGACCTGGCTGCTGGAAAGCGCCGGGCGCTCGCCGGGCTTCCTGATCGGTGGCGTGGCCGAGGATTTCGGCGTCTCCGCCCGCCTGGGCCAGGGCCGCGAGTTCGTGGTCGAGGCCGATGAGTACGACACCGCCTTCTTCGACAAGCGCAGCAAGTTCGTGCACTACCGGCCGCTGGTGGCCATCCTCAACAACCTCGAATACGACCACGCCGACATCTTCCCGGACGTGGAGGCCATCGAGCGCCAGTTCCACCACCTGGTGCGCACGGTGCCCGCGCGCGGCCGCCTGATCGTCAATGGCGAGGACGCGCACCTGGCCAAGGTGCTGCAGATGGGCTGCTGGACCCCGGTCGAGCGCTTCGGTTTCGACCCGGCGCTGGAATGGCATGCCGAGCTGCTGGCCGCCGATGGCAGCGCCTTCCGCGTGCATCACCGTGGGCAGGCGCTGGGCGATGTGCACTGGTCACTGCTGGGCCGCCACAACGTGCTCAACGGCCTGGCCGCACTGGCCGCCGCACATGCGGTGGGCGTGGCCCCCGCCGAGGTGATCCCGGCGCTGGCGCGCTTCCGCAGCGTCAAGCGCCGCATGGAAGTGATCGGCAGCCATGACGGCATCACCGTCTACGATGATTTCGCCCACCACCCCACGGCGATCGCGACCACGCTCGAAGGCCTGCGCGCCAAGGTCGGCGACGCGCGCATCGTGGTGGCGATGGAGCCGCGCAGCAATTCGATGCGGCTCGGTGCGCACGCGCAGGCGCTGGCGCCGTCGCTGGCATTGGCCGACGAAGTGGTGTTCCTGCACCGGCCGGAACTGGCCTGGGATGCCGCAGCGGTGATCGCCGCCGTGCGTGGCCAGGCCCATGCCGTGCCGGACACCGACGCGCTGCTGGCGCAGCTGCAGTCCAGCGCGCGCAGCGGTGACCACGTGGTGTTCATGTCCAACGGTGGCTTCGACGGCGCCCCGCGCCGCTTCCTCGCCGCCCTGCAGGCCCGATGAGTACCGACGTTTCGCTGCCGCTGTTTCCGCTGCACACCACGCTGGTGCCCGGCGCGGCGGTTGGCCTGCGCGTGTTCGAGCGCCGTTACCTGGATTTGGTGCGCGACACCGGCCGCAGCGGCGAGGGCTTCGGCGTCTGCCTGATCCTGGAAGGGCAGGAAGTGGGGGAGCCGGCCACTCCGGCCGCCTACGGCGTGCAGGTGCGCATCGAGGATTTCGATGTCGGTGCCGATGGCGTGCTGCAGCTGCGCCTGCGCGGCACCCGCCGCTTCCATGTCGAGCGTACCCGCGTGCGCGACAACGGCCTGGTCGTGGCCGATGTGCGCTGGTGCGAAGAGGACCCCGATGACGAACTGAAGCCACAGCATGCGCTGCTGGCCACGGTGCTGGGGCACATCATCGAACAGGCCGGCGAGGCCTATGCGCCGGCCAACCCGGCGCTGCTGGACCAGGCCAGCTGGGTCGGCTGGCGGCTGGCCGAACTGCTGCCGCTGGGCGAGCAGCAGCGCCTGCAGCTGCTGCAGATGGACGACCCGCATCAGCGCCTGCAGCAGTTGCTGGGCTGGATGCCGTAACAGCCATCCACGCGTGGCGTGGATCTACGGGAACGGCCATCCACGCATGGCGTGGATCTACTGTAGAGCCGAGCCGATGCTCGGCTTGCCGGATCGCGCGAAGATCAGCCGAGCACAGGCTCGGCTCTACACGTTCCGGTAGCGCCGGGCCATGCCCGGCGGATCCATCACGGCTGCGTCTTCAACCGCAGCACCGGCAACCCGGTCTCGGCATGCACGTCCTCGTGCTGCGGCATGCCCTGCACGGCGTCCTTCACCGCATTGAACGCGGGGTCGATGCCACGCACCGGATGCCACATCCCGATCCACTCGAAGTGGCGCTCGTAGCGCAGAGTCTGCGCACTGCCCAGCCACAGCGGCACGTCGCCCGGCTGCAGCTGGCCCGGTGCCTGCCACAGGCGCAGCACGTAACGCTCATCCGGCCTTGCCCCCTGGCGCACCATCAGCAGGGCCTCCACGCGCGTTTCCAGCGTGGCCGGCAGCACCGGCAGTTCGTCGGCGCCGGTGTTCTTGTCCAGCATCAGCAGCGCTTCTTCCCAGCCGGCCTGCGCCTGCACGGTCCAGCCGCGCGCCTGCAGCTGCGCCTGCAGCGGCGCCAGCGGGCCGGCCACCTGCACGTCCAGCGGCCAGCGCTGGTCATCGTCGAACTCGTTGCGGCGCGCCGGCAGCTTGGCCCAGTCATGCTGCCACCAGGCCTGCATGTCGATCGCAGTGGGTGCGGGCAGGGTCGGTTCGAAGCGTTCCAGCTTCACCGGGATGTTGCGCGGCGCGTACCACATGGCCGCCACTGCGAAGACGCCGTAGAACAGCCACGCCACCGGCTTCACCCAGAACGAGCGGTTGAAGCGGCGGCGGTAGGCGATGCCCAGCACCAGCAGCCAGAACGTGCCGAACAGCATCCCGCCGATGACATCGCTCAGCCAGTGCGCGCCCAGGTAAAGGCGCGCGAAGCCGATCAGGCTGACCACGATGCCCGAGACGAGGTACGGCCAGACGCGGGTACGGCCGGGCATCTCGCGGGCGATCAGCACCGCGAAGAAGCCGAAGGTGATGGTGGCCATGGTGACCGACACCGAGGGGAAGCCGAAGCCGCTGCTGGCATCGACCGGGCGCACCACGTCCACGGTGGTGCCCAGCAGCTTGGTCAGGGCCAGGCCGAAGGCCAGTGCGGCCAGCCAGTGCGCGGCGGCCATCCAGCGCCGGCGCCACACCAGGTAGCCCATGGCCGCGGCGGTGGCCGGCATCAGTACCTGCCATGCGCCGAGTGAGGCCAGTGCCGCCATCGGGTAGTCGGCCAGCGGGTTGCGCAGGGCCAGCATGGCCTGGTGCACCAGCAGGTCGATGGCCAGCGGTTCGCCATGGGCGACCACCACGGTCAGCAGCGCGAACCAGCCCCAGCCCAGCAACAGCAGCATCAGCGCCAGCATCGCCAGCGGTACCGATTCACGACGCTTGGGGTCGAGCACGCCCACCGTGTAGCGGCCCAGCGTGGGGTGGCGGTTGGACCAGTCCAGCAGGCGCGCCAGCCAGTGGTCCATGCGCGCGGCCGACCAGCGGTAGCCGTACAGCACGATGGCCCAGACCAGGCCGAGGATGACCATCAGCAGGCCGACCACCACCACCAGGCGTCCAGCAACTGCGGCAACCGCGTCATACGCCTCGCCCAGGATCCAGCCCGGGGCCAGGAACAGCACCGCCCAGGACAGGCTGGCGATGCCGCTGGCCTGCACGTAGCGGCTGGCGGGCATCTTCAGCATGCCGGCGATGGCCGGCACGAACGGCCGGATGGCACCGACATAGCGCGCGATCAGGATGCTCTTGAACGCATTGCGGCGGAACAGGTTCTCGCCACGGTCCAGCAGCTGCGGGTAGCGGCTGAACGGCCAGACCCCGCGCAGGCGGTCGCCCCAGCGGCGGCCGATCCAGTAACTGATGCCATCACCGGCAAACGCACCCAGCGCTGCTGCGGCCACGGCATACGGCCCGGAGATCTGCCCCAGGCCGATGAACACGCCCACTGCAAACAGCAGGGGCAGCGCCGGCACGATGGCGCCGAGAATGATGACCGCATCGCAGAAGGCGATCAGAAAAATAACCGCGCCCGCGAGTACGGGATGGGCGGCAATCCACGCGAGGGTGGCGTCGATCCATGAAGAGTCCATTGCCCGATTATAGAGGCGTGAAGGTGACTGGTTCCCAGCGGCTTGGTGACCGTTTGCAACCAGCGCCATCGCCTAGAATGGGCGCATGCCGCATTCGACCGACGCTCCAACGCATGCCCTGAAGGCCGACAGCTTCGGCCGCATCCTGCTCGTGCAGGGGCCGCAGGGCCCCTTCGTACGCCGCGACCTGGGCGCAACGCCGCTGTGGCTGCGCGTGCCGGCGTGGTGGCTGGCCCGCCGCGAAGCACGCGCGCTGCGGCATATCCACGGCATGGCCGACGTGCCGCAGCTGCTGGACTGGGATGGCCGCCACCTCGACCGCAGCTTCATGGCCGGCGATGCCATGTACCAGCGCCCGCCGCGGGGTGACCTGGCCTGGTTCCGTGCTGCGCGCCGGCTGCTGCAGCAACTGCACCGGCGCGGCGTGGCCCACAACGACCTGGCCAAGGAGGCCAACTGGCTGGTGACCGAGGACGGCCGGCCGGCGCTGATCGATTTCCAGCTGGCGGTGATCGGCCACCCGCGTTCGCGCTGGATGCGCCTGCTGGCCCGCGAAGACCTGCGCCACCTGCTCAAGCACAAGCGCATGTACTGCCGCGAATCGCTCACCCCGGTGGAGAAGCGCGTGCTCAAGCGCACTTCGTGGGTGCGCGAGCTGTGGTTCGCCACCGGCAAGCCGGTCTACCGCTTCGTCACCCGCCGCATCCTGCATTGGGAAGACAACGAAGGGCAGGGGCCGAAGCCGTGAGTCCATCGCAGGTGGTGACCGCGCCGCCGAGTGCGGCCAGCGTGCTGCGCGCGCAGCTGCCTGGTGCCGGCTTCGTGCACGCCTGCCAGGCTCGCACCCGGCGCGATGGCCGCAGCGCGCTGCAGGCCTACCGCGATATGGCCGCGACCATCCCCGGCTGGTTCGATGGCCTGATGGCGCTGCGCAACCGCGGCATGCGCCTGCTCGGCATGAAGGACCTGGGCTCGTTGCGCGCCGTGCAGGACACCGCCGCGCCGAGAGCGGGCCAGCGTCTGGGCATCTTCACCCTGCAGTCGCTGGATGAGGACGCCATCGTGCTGGAAGACAACGACCGCCATCTGCGCGTGCAGCTTGCGCTGCAGTGGCAGGGCGACGTGCTGGAAGTGGCCACCGTGGTGCATACCCACAACGCGTTCGGGCGCGTCTACATGCTGCCGGTGGCGCCGGTGCATCGACGGATCGTGCCGCATCTGCTGCGCAGGCAGGTGCAGGCCTACGACTGAAGACGGGATGTGTTGCGAAGCGTCGAGCCGGCCCGCATGGTGCGGGTGCGCATGCGGACGCAAGGGGACGGCGTGAATCAAATCATAGTCTGGCAGGGCCGCGCGGCCCAGTTCGTGACACTGGTGGCGTGGTCGAAGCGGCCCCCTATGAGACGCTGCGCAGGGGCGGATTCATCGGCGCCAAAGTTCGAGGCTCGGGTATCGTGGAAGAGTTTGTAAATGCCTTCTACGGTCTTGCGTCTTGGGATGATTGGTATGTGCCGGACTATCTTGATGCCTTCTTGATTTCGGCTAGCAAGAAACCGACTGATCGTCTTGTGTACTCGGGAAGGCACGCTGTATAGAAGAAGGGGGTGCCTGTGCATCGATGGCTGGATGACCCATCAAGGAAGATCGCGTGAGGGGGCGTCTGGTTCATGGCTGTTCTGCTGTGCGGAGTGTTGATTGCCTGCAAGGGGAGCATGCACGGCAACGTCGCTGTCCCGTATCCTGACCGCTGCGCCCATCGCCGGAATCCGCAAGCTGATATCCGTCGCAGCAGATCATGACGCCGGAGACGGCGGGCTGCCCTCGGGCGTTGAGGTCACCTACCCGGTCATGGCCGTGAACACGCTGTAAAAAATTCTAAGCCGGATGAGGTGATCCATGCTGGTCGGTTTGAAAAAGATCCATAGGCTGCTCCCAATGGTCCTTCTGTTGTGGGCCGTTGAGTCGACTGCGCAGGTTGCCGCTGAAGGTGGAGGGCGGTGTCAGGATCTGACAGGTGCGTACGAGGGAGTTCAGTACTGCCAGATTCCGATCCATGCGCTCCTTGCCAACTCGGTCGATTACAAGAACAGGAACGTTGCAGTGTTTGGTTATCTTCTTCATGGAGAGGGAGGTGGGGATGTCCTTGGGCCGTCAGCCGATGCTCTCCGTCGCATTGATTTCATCGCATGTGCGGCGGTGGACCTTGATGGTGTGAGATACGAGGATTCTTCGGACGTGCTCGAGCCGGGAATATACTTTGCAATGGTGCAGGGGGTTTACGTTGATGGGGCGGTGAATGGCGCGTGCGTAGGGTCCATTAAACGACCGATCATTTCGAGAGTATCGAAAGTTGAAGAGGCGGATTGAGTGGTGTTGCGCATCCAGGGAGTGGGCAAGCTTCCCTGCTCGGTAGCTGGCCCGATGGTTGATGTTCGGGTGAGTCGCGTTTGTCGGTCAGCGCAGGCATTGATGTCGCCGGAAAGGTGGGGGCGATGATTGATTCTGATGAATCGGCTGATGTTGCGAAAACGCTTGCCTGGTACAGGAGCAGTTTCTTCGAAGGCTGTGAAGAGGGCTTTGTTGCGGACTTCATGGTTTTCTGTTGGCAGACCCTTGATCCAGGGAATGTCGCAGCCACGGATCTGCGCGGCGATCTTTTCGATGCCTGCGCTGGGCAGCTCCGCGAACTCCTGCAGTCGGTTGAAGAAACCTGCGGGCCGTGGAGTCCGCCTGCCTTCTGGAAGCGCTACATCGAGTGGGCTGACTACGCGACCCTGTTCAGCATCGAAGATCAAAGGGAATTCGCGCAGCATGATCCCGGCTATATCGAGCCCGCGTTCTCCGTGTTCGCGTTCACCGGAGGGCAGGAGATGCGGGCAGAGGCGATGACCGTGCTCGCCGGTTGTGCGGCCTCCAGCACCAAGCGGGCATCGTATGTGAGGTCCGTCATCGAAAGCCGCCTTCGCATCGAAGCATTCGCGGCCCGCACGCGTTGATTTAAGCACCAGAAAATTGATCGGGGTGATCCATGTGGTACTGCGCGCACGCCATCTTCTACTACGAAAGCGAAGGACAGGAATCGTTCCTGGTGCATGAGAACGTCTACCTGATCAGCGCGGACAGCGACGAGCAGGCGCTGGCGGATGCAACGGCTCTGGCCTCCGAGTACGAGGATCTGAGCGGCCGCCTGATGGGGGACGACGGCAAGCCATCCCACTACCGGTTCGCCGGAATCCGCAAGCTGATATCAGTGGAGACTGACGAGCACACTGCTGAGGGACGCCTGCACTCCGGTGTGGAAGTAACGTACTCGGTCATGGCCGTGGACACGCTGGACCAAGTGCAGCGTCTTGCCGGCGGTGATGCCCTCGACGTTCTGTACCAGGAATAGACCAAGGCCGCCGGGCCCGGTTCGGTAGCGCCGGGCCATGCCCGGCGGGCACGCAACGTTCCGGTATCACGGCGCCGCCGGCACCACCTGCTGGCCGATGAAATTGCGCTTGCCATCGAAGTCATAGCCGATCTGCAGCTGGCCGACATCCGGGCAGGCATGGCAGTCGCGCAGCGGCGTGCGGTACAGCAGGCGGATGCCGCCGCCATCGAGCGGCGCGGTACCGGCCGCCTGTGCGGGTGCGAACGGCGTGGCCTGCGGATGCGCGGCCAGCACGGCCTGCACGCCCGGATCGGCGCGCAGGGTGTCGTCCAGCTGCACCGCGTCGACATCGATGCGCTTGCCAGCGGCATCCACCAGTCGCGTGCCTTCGTTGGTGTTGGCGCGGAACGGATATTCCACCGTAGCCACGCCCAGGCCATCGTGTTCATGCCAGGCCGTCACGTAGGCCAGCTCGCCGCCGGTGGACAGCTGCTCGGCAGCGGCGACGGCATCGGCGCTGGCGCCGGCGGACTTCATCGTCTCGGCCAGGCACGCGCGCGTGGCGTTGTTCTCGCCCTGGCGGCATGCGTTGAGGTCGCCATCCCAGACCACCGACTCGCTCCAGCGCAGTGAACCATCGGCCGCCTTGCTGGCGGCAGGCGCATCGCCCGTGGCGGGTTCGGTGCCGGGTTCAGGCGAACGGCCCTGGCAGGCGGTGAGCAGGGCCAGGCCCAGGGCAGGCAGCAGCAGGCGGGAACGGCGCATGGCGTATACCTCGTGCGTGTGACCGGGGCGCCAGTATCGTCAACGCGCGGTGAACTCCGCGTCGGCGCGGCATACTAGCGGCTCATGGCATACGCTGGAGTGTGGAACGTGGGCAGTCTGCAGGGCAAAACCCTTTTCATCACCGGTGCCTCGCGTGGCATCGGCCTGGCCATCGCACTGCGTGCGGCACGCGATGGCGCCAACGTGGCCATCGCTGCGAAGTCGTCGGTGCCCAACCCGAAGCTGCCCGGCACCATCCACAGCGCCGCCGAAGCGGTGACCGCAGCCGGTGGCCAGGGCCTCGCGCTGAAGTGCGACATCCGCGAAGAGGACCAGGTGAAGGCGGCCGTGGCCGCCACGGTGGATACCTTCGGTGGCATCGACATCCTCATCAACAACGCCAGCGCGATCTGGCTGCGCGGCGCGCTGGACACGCCGATGAAGCGGTTCGACCTGATGCAGCAGGTCAATTCGCGCGGCAGTTTCCTGTGCGCGCAGGCCTGCCTGCCGTACCTGCTGCAGGCGCCCAACCCGCACATCCTGACCCTGGCCCCGCCGCCCAGCCTGGAACCGAAGTGGTGGGGCCCGCATACCGGCTACACGCTGGCCAAGATGGGCATGAGCTTCGTTACCCTCGGCCTGGCCGCTGAATTCGGCCCGCAGGGCGTGGCGGTCAATGCGCTGTGGCCGCGCACCGTCATCGCCACCGATGCGATCAACATGATCCCCGGCGTGGATGCGGCCGGCTGCCGCACGCCGCAGATCATGGCCGACGCCGCACACGCGGTGCTGGTGCGCGAGGCCGCCGGTTTCCACGGCCGTTTCCTCATTGATGACGAGGTGCTGGCCGAAGCCGGTGTGACCGATCTGTCCGCTTACGCGGTGGACGCCTCGCGGCCGCTGCTGCCGGACCTGTTCCTGGATTGATCGGCGACGAGTGCTTCTGAGGCAGTGGTCAAGGATGGCCACCGCCAAGGTTGGGTAGAATGTGGGGCTGGAACCGTTTTCAACAAGGACGTTGTCATGGACACGATGGTGCGCATTGCAGCCTTGGGGCTGCCCGTGGTGCTGGCGCTGGTGCTCGTGGCATGCCGGGGGACGTCGGCCGCTGCAGGCGCGCCGGGCGTGGCGGCCGGGCTGAAGCTCAACCATTACGTGGGCTGCTTCAATGCTCTCGATACGCGCATCCTCAGCGGACTGCGCCCGTACATGTACTGGATGGATGATCCCCGCACCGGCCCGACGGGCCTGGAAACCGATCCGGTCGGTCCTGCGGACATCAGCCCGCGCGAACTGAAAGCCTGCGAGAAATCCTTCACGGCCGGCATCGCCGCGCAGCCGGCCATGCCGGCGCTGGACGCATCGGCCAAGGCCTACCTCGCAGCGCTGAGCAGGCTGCAGCCGCTGGCCCACGAAGCGTCGAACTACTATGCAGAGGGCGCCTACCAGCGTGATGGATTCGCTCGCGGCAAGGCACTGCATGCACCGCTGTGGGAAGCACTGACCGGTTTCCTGGACGCCAGCATGCGCTTCAGCGAGGCACTGAATGCCGAGGTCGAGCACGCAACCCGCGCCCAGCTGGCCGGCATCGAGGCCAGGGACGGGCGCTCGCGCGAGTTCTACCAGACATCCCTGATGCTGGAAGCACGCCTTCTTCTTGATGACATCACCGAGGAAGAAGACTTCAACGTGGATGTGGCAGGCCAGCGCGTGGCGGCGTTCGCCGCGGTCGTCAACGAGGCGCGCACCAAGGTGCCGCATCTCCGGCGCGGTGGAAAAGGCTGGGACGCCATCGACGCGCCGGCAGGTATCTATCTGGCCGAAGCGGCTGCGCGGCTGGATCTGATGACAGCACGCGCCCGGTTTTCCGACGAACAGCGGGCCCTGCTGGATGTTACGGCGGTCGACACAGGATCGGCCGATGCCGTGCAGCGGGCGTACGACGCGCTTGCGGCAGCCGCTCCGAAGTAGGGCCCCGCATGCCCCCCCTTCCGTTCCGCTTGGCGCGGGGCGATACAGACCTCAATGACTCTCATCAAGGACGTGACATGATCAATCGTTCCCTGTGCGCTGCGGCGCTGGCCGCCGCAGTTTCCCTTTCCCTGGCAGCGTGCAGCAAGCTGCCCGGCAACACCGCCGGCAGTGACCACGCGGACCCGACGCCGGCGTCCTCCGGCCCCTCGCCGGAAGAGAAGGCCGACCAGGCCCTGATGGGCAAGCTCAACAACTACATCGAGTGCTACAACGATGTGGACCGCAAGATCCACGCGGGCATCGGCCCGTACACGGTCTGGATGAAGGACCCCGAGGCCGGCCCGACCGGTCGCGAGGAACGCCCGATCGGTCCGCCGGACCTGACCGCCGGTGACCTCAAGCTCTGCGACAAGGCACTGCCCGAAGCCATCGCCGCGCAGCCGTCGCTGCCCGAGCTGGACAAGGCTGCGCAGGGCTACCTGGATGCACTGCATGCACTGCAGCCGATCACCCACGAAGCGGCCGACTACTACCAGCGCGACGACTACGAAGACGATGGCTTCGCGCGCGGCAAGGCGCTGCACGCGCCGTTGATGTCTGCATTCGGCACCTTCGTCGAGGCCAGCGGTGTGTTCAGCGATGCGCTGGATGTCGCGAACGACCGCCTGCAGGACTCCCAGCTGGCCAAGGTGGAAGCGCAGGAAGGCCGTACCCGCAACTTCTATCGGTTGGCCATCATGCGTGATGCCAAGGCGCTGATGGACCTGATGGCCGAAGACAACTTCGACGTGACCGAGGCGCGCCGGCGCCTGGATGCGTTCAACGCGATCTCCGACGAGGCCCACGCCAAAGTGGCCGAGCAGGAGCCGGGCAAGCTGGACTGGAACAGCTTCGAGCGCACCGCCGAAAATTTCCGCCGCGAGAGCAAGGAGCGCCTCAAGCGCGTCGCGGAGAAGACCCCGTACAGCGATATCGAGCGGCGCATGCTGGACACCACCATGGCACCGCACGGCTCGCCGGGTAAGCTGATGCAGGAATACAACTCACTGGTATTCCAGAGCAACCGCCAATAAGGCGGTGCTCTTTTTTTTCTGCAAGGAACTGATGTGAACGCTTCTGTACGTGTACTGCCGGTGCTGCTGCTCGGCGCCGTGGCCGGCCTGGCCGGCTGCAACAACTCCACCGGCCTGTCGCTGGCTGATCCCAGCCTGGCCAAGGTCAATGCCTACATCGAGTGCTACAACGGTGTGGAGCAGCCCATCCACGAGGGCTTCGAGACCTACACCGGCTGGATCAAGGATGTCGAGGCCGGCCCGACCGGCAAGGAGGCGCAGCCGCGCTCGCCGGGCAAGGTGCTTTCGCACCGGGTGGAGTACTGCGGCCAGCCGCTGACCGATGCCCTGGTGATGGCACCGGCGACGCCGATGGATGCGTCGGTGCGCGACTACCAGCAGGCATTCCAGGCCTTGTACGCGAAGATCGAGCAGGCCGATGGCTACTTCACCCGCGAAGAGTTCCGTCGCGATGGTGGCGAAGGCATGCGCAGCCAGCATGCGCCGCTGATGCAGGCCTATGCGGCCTTCTTCAAGGCCAGCGACGCACTGGACGTGGCGCTGGAAAAGAACGAGGAAGACCGCCGTACCGCGCAGCTGAAGCAGATCGAAAAGAGCGAAGGCCGCTCGATGGCCTATTACCACCTGCGCCTGGTGGGCGAGGGCAAGCAGCTTGCGGTGGCCTTCCAGGATGAGAAGCCGGACGTCACCGCGCTGCGTACGCGCCTGGCGGATTACGAGGCGCTGGTGAAGGAGATGCAGGCCGCCGGCATCGGCAAGGACGACCCGATGTGGGGCCATGTGCAGCGCTCGGCCGAGATGCTGATCCGCAAGGCCGGCCGTGGCATCGAACGCATCGAGCAGGGCAAGCCGATCAGCGCCGAAGGTCTGGCTGCCGAGCGCAAGGCCTCCGGCAGCTGGCTCACCTCGGCCCCGGAAGGCGCGCAGTCGGACATCCTGGATGCGTACAACGACCTGGTGACCACCAGCAACCGCATGCGCTGACGGGTGCATCCACGCATGGCGTGGATCTACTGACTCTGGTGGGTGCGGACCGTTGGTCCGCACTGTGCCGGGTCTTATCCACGCATGGCGTGGATCTACTGGCTCAGGATGGCGTGGATCTACGTGTTGAAGGTGTCCGGCAGGGCACTGCCGCACCTGCGGCAATGGCGCGCGTCGGGTTCGTGGCCTTCCAGCCCGCAGTGCGGGCAGCCACGCGCATCCCGGCGCGCCGCCATGTCGGCCTCGCGCATGGTGCTGGCCAGCTCGGCGGTGTAGATGCCGGTGGGCACGGCGATGATGCTGTAGCCGATCAGGATCAGCACCGAGGTGACGAAGCGGCCCAGCACGGTCTGCGGCACGATGTCGCCGAAGCCGACCGTGGCCATGGTCACCACCGCCCAGTACATGCTGGCCGGGATGTTGCTGAACCCATGCGCCGGGCCCTCGATGATGTACATCAGGGTGCCGGCGATGATCGTGATGGTGATGACCGTGAACAGGAACAGCAGGATCTTGCGCCGGCTGCGCCACAGCGACTGCAGCAGGACGCCGCTTTCCTCGATGTAGCGGGTCAGCTTGAGGATGCGGAACACCCGCAGCATGCGCAGTGCGCGCACCACCAGCAGGCTCTGCGCGCCGGGGATGAACAGCGACAGATAGGCCGGCAGGATCGACAGCAGGTCGATGATGCCCCAGATGCTGACCGCGTAGCGCAGCGGCCGCTTCACCACCGCCAGCCGCAGCAGGTACTCGATCGTGAACAGGGCGGTGAAGCCCCATTCGATGACGTACAGCCAGTCCGACCACGCCACGTGCAGGTGCTGCACGCTGTCGATCATCACCACCAGGATGCTGGCGATGATGGCCACCACCAGGATCAGGTCGAAATTGCGGGACGGCCGGGTGTCGTGGCGGTAGATGATGTCGAACCAGGTCCGGCGCCAGCCGGAAGCGGTGGCGGGGTTCAGCTGGGGGGCGGAAAACGGGCGCATCCGCACATTGTGCCGCAGGGGCTGGGGGGCGAGAATGGGGGTTCCTGAACCCACTCCACTGCCATGACCGCCGCTACCGATCCGTTGATCTCCCTGTCGCACTACTACCTGCCGGTGTACAAGCCCCGCCAGGTGGTGCTGGAGCGAGGCCAGGGCGCCCGCGTGTGGGACAGCCAGGGCCGCGAGTTCATCGACCTGGCCGCCGGCATTGCCGTGTGTGGCCTGGGCCATAACGACCCGGACCTGGTGGCCGCGCTGGTCGAGCAGGCTGGCAAGCTGTGGCACACCAGCAACGTGTTCTACAGCGCGCCGCCGCTGCACCTGGCCGAGGAACTGGTGCAGGCCAGCCGCTTCGCCGAGCGCGTGTTCCTGTGCAATTCCGGCGCCGAAGCCAACGAAGTGGCGATCAAGATGGTCCGCAAGTGGGCCTCCAGCAAGGGTCGCCCGGCCGACAAGCGCGTCATCATCACCTTCCGCGGCAGCTTCCACGGCCGCACCATGGGCGCGGTGACCGCCACCGCCCAGCCGAAGTACCAGGAAGGTTACGAGCCGCTGCCCGGTGGTTTCCGCTACATCGACTTCAACGATGAAGTGCAGCTGGAAACCGCGATGGCCGCCGGCGACGTGGCCGCCGTCATGCTTGAGCCGGTGCAGGGCGAGGGCGGCGTGATGCCGGCCAAGTCCGGCTTCCTCAAGCGCGTGCGCGAGCTGTGCGACCAGCACGATGCCCTGCTGGTGCTGGACGAGATCCAGGCCGGCATGGGCCGCACCGGTACCCTGTTCGCGCACTGGCAGGACGACGTGGTGCCGGACATGGTCACCCTGGCCAAGGCACTGGGCGGTGGCTTCCCGATCGGCGCGATGCTGGCCGGCCCGAAGGTGGCCGAGACCATGCAGTTCGGCGCCCACGGCACCACCTTTGGTGGCAACCCGCTGGCCGCTGCCGTGGCCCGCGTGGCCCTGCGCAAGCTGGCCTCGCCGGAGATCGCCGCCAACGTCAGCCGCCAGTCGAAGGCGCTGCGCGATGGGTTTGCCCGCATCAGCGAAGAGTTCGGCGTGTTCAGTGGCGTGCGGGGCCGCGGCCTGATGCTGGGCGCGGTGCTGAGCCCGGCCTTCGCCGGCCAGGCCGGTGCGATCCTCGACCATGCCGCCGACCAGGGCCTGCTGACCCTGCAGGCCGGCCCGGACGTGCTGCGCTTCGTGCCGTCGCTGAACATCACCGACGAAGAAGTGGCCGAAGGCCTCAAGCGCCTGCACGCCGCAATCGCCGCGTTCGTCGCCGCGCGCTGATCCCGGCGTCGGGGGGCACTGTAGAGCCGAGCCCATGCTCGGCTCATCGCGATGCCAGGCAACGGCAGCCGAGCATGGGCTCGGCTCTACAGGATCGCGTAGCGCCTCAGCACCTTCCCCAGCCCGCGCCCGTCGCGCACCGTTTCCGCGTGCAGGCCGGCCGCGCGTGCGCCGCGCACGTTGGCGAACAGATCATCGACGAACAACGTGTGCGCAGGCGCAACCTGCAGCACGTCGAGCACACGCTGGAACACCGCCGGCTGGGGTTTGCGCAGGCCGAAATCGGCACTGCAGAACACCCGCCCGTGCAGCGCAGGAAACAGGCCCGGCAGCAGTTGGGGCAGCGCCTGCACCATCAGCGCGCCGTTGTTGGTCAGCACCGCCAGCGGCACCTGCAGGTGCTCAAGGCGCTGCAGCACCGCGTCCTGCGGATGGCTGGCGGCCTGGCGTGCGGCGATCCAGGTCTGCGCATCCACGCTGCGGCCCAGCAGTTCGCCAAGACGTGCCAGATAGGTCGCGCCATCCAGCGCGCCGCTGTCGTGTGCCGCTTCCAGCCCACTGTCATACAGCGCCGCCTGCACGGCATCGGCGCTCACGTCCAGCGCCTGCGCCAGATGCAGTACGCGCTGCGCGCGCTGGTACTGCACCAGCACGCCGTCCACATCGAGCAGCAACAGGTCGATCCGCATGGCCTGAGCATGCCATCGCCGTGGAAGCGCGAATACCGCGGCGTGCGCGTGCGACAGACGGTCGCAGCCGGTAGCGCATGGCCCTGCCTAGAATGGCCGGTGAACCAGAAGGAGACGCAACGATGAAGGCTTGGATGGTGGCAGTGGGACTGGGCGCGCTGATGCTGGCGCCGTCGGCGATGGCGCGCGTGTGCGCGGTGAGCATCGACAGCACCGACCAGATGAGCTTCAGCACGCGCCAGATCAAGGTGGCCGCCGACTGCAGCGAAGTGGACCTGACCCTGCGCCACACCGGCAAGCTGGCCGCCACGGCGATGGGCCACAACTGGGTGCTGACCCGCACCGCCGACTACCAGCCGGTGGCGATGGCCGGCATGCGCATGACCCTGGCCGACAGCTATCTGCCCAAGGCCGACAAGCGCGTGCTGGCGCACACCAAGGTGATCGGCGGCGGCGAAACCACGCGCGTGCGTTTCTCCACCAAGGGCCTGCAGAAGGGCGGCGATTACACCTTCTTCTGCTCGTTCCCCGGCCACTTCGCGATGATGAAGGGCAGCTTCGTCTTCGGTTGATGGCAGCCACGCATGGCGTGGCTCTACCGGTAGATCCACGCCATGCTTGGATGCCGTGCCACGGCAATGCGTGGTAGATCCACGCCATGCGTGGATGATGGTCCGGAGGTGCCAACCAGGGTTGGCACCCACCGGAGGCTTACCCCTTGGCAGCCTTGAACGCCACGCGGGCAGCGGCCAGGGTGGCCTCGATCACCGCGTCGTCGTGCGCGCTGGACATGAAGCCGGCCTCGTAGGCCGACGGTGCCAGGAACACGCCCTGTTCCAGCATCGCGTGGAAGAAGCGGTTGAACGCCGGGATGTCACAGGCGGTGGCCTGCGCATAGGTCTCCACCTTTTCATTGGTGAAGAACAGCCCGAACATCGCGCCCACGCAGGTGGTGGTCACGGCCACGCCCGCTTCGGCGGCGGCCGTTTCCAGGCCTGCACACAGGCGCGCGGTGCGCTCGGCCAGGTCAGCGTGGAAGCCCGGCTGCGACACCAGTTCCAGCATCGCCAAACCCGCAGCCATCGCCACCGGATTGCCGCTCAGCGTGCCGGCCTGGTAGATCGGGCCGGCCGGGGCGATCTGCTGCATCAGGTCGCGGCGGCCACCGTAGGCGCCCACCGGCATGCCGCCGCCGATGATCTTGCCGAAGGTGCTCAGGTCCGGGGTGACGCCGTAATGCGCCTGCGCACCGCCCAGGGCGACGCGAAAACCGGTCATCACTTCGTCGAAGATCAGCAGCGCACCATGCTGGGTGCACAGGTCGCGCAGGTGCTGCAGGTAGCCCTCGCGCGGCGGGATGCAGTTGGCGTTGCCCACCACCGGTTCGATGATGAGGCCGGCGATGTCGCTGCCCTGCGCTTCGAACAGCGCGGTAGCGGCTTCGAAGTCGTTGTAGGGCAGGGTCAGGGTCAGTTCGCTCAGGCCGGCCGGTACGCCCGGCGAGGTCGGCACGCCCAGGGTCAGCATGCCGCTGCCGGCCTTGACCAGGAACGAGTCGCCGTGGCCGTGGTAGCAGCCTTCGAACTTGACGATGCGGTTGCGGCCGGTGGCGCCACGGGCCAGGCGGATGGCCGACAGCGTGGCTTCGGTGCCCGAGTTGACCATGCGCACCATCTCGCAGGACGGCACCAGGCGGGTGATGGTCTCGGCCATGGTCACTTCGGCCGCACAGGGCGCGCCGAAGGACAGGCCGTTGTCGATGGCCTTCTTCACCGCCTGGCGCACGGCCGGGTGGTTGTGGCCGACGATCATCGGGCCCCAGGAACCGACGTAGTCGATGTAGCGGTTGCCGTCGACGTCATGCAGGTAGGCGCCATCGGCGCGCTCGACGAAGAACGGCTCGCCGCCGACGGACTTGAACGCGCGCACCGGCGAATTGACGCCACCCGGCAGCAGTTGCTGGGCGCGGGAGAACAGGGCGTGGGACTGGTCGTGGTTCATGGGGCTTTCCTGGGCGTTACGCGAACTGGGCGAGGAAGGCGCGCTGGGTCGCGACCGGGTCCTGTGCGGCGTAGATGCCGCTGACCACGGCCACCAGGTCGGCGCCGGCATCGATGATGGGACCGACATTGTCCGGCGTCAGGCCACCGATCGCCACCCGCGGCACACCCAGTGCGGCGCTTTGCCGCAGCAGGTCGGCATGGGCGCGGCTGCTGGTGACCTTGGTGGTGGTGGGGAAGAAGGCGCCAAAAGCCACGTAGCTGGCACCGGCGGCCACGGCCTTTTCGGCATTGGCCAGCTGGTCGTAGCAGGACGCGCCGATGATGGCGGCCGGGCCGAGCAGGGCGCGCGCGCTGGGGATATCGCCGTCGGTGCCGCCCAGGTGCACGCCGGCCGCGCCCACGGCTAGGGCCAGCTGCGGGTCGTCGTTGATGATGAGCGGCACGCCGTGGGCGGCGCACAGCGCCTGCAGGGCGGTGGCCTGCTCCCGCCGCAGCGCATCGCTGGCGGTCTTGTTGCGGTACTGCAGCCAGGTGGCACCGGCGGCCAGCAGCGGCGCCGTGCGCGCCAGCAGGCGTGCGGTATCGGGTTCATCCGGGGTGATCAGGTAGACGCCGCGAGGCGCCGGGGAAGCAGAAGTCATTGATGGCTACCGGTGAGTGGGCCGCGATGGGACAATGGCAGCCCGTGAATCCAGCCCTGATTATCCGATGACCGACGCCACCCCCACCACCTTGCGTACCTGGATGTGCGTGGTCTGCGGCTTCATCTACCGCGAAGCGGACGGTCTGCCGGAAGAAGGCATCGCCCCGGGCACGCGCTGGGAGGACATTCCCGAGACGTGGACCTGCCCGGACTGCGGGGTGACCAAGGACGACTTCGAGATGGTCGAGATCGATTGATCGAGGGCCGCCGGGCCCTTGCTGTGGGTGCGGACCGTTGGGGTGGGTGCGGACCGTTGGTCCGCACAGCGGCAAATCAATGCAGCCGCGGCATCGGCCCACCCAGGTCGATCAGCTTCTCGCGCAGCCACTGCGCATCGCTGGCCTCGGGGTTGCGGCGCAGGTACTGGCCAAGGTCGTGGCGGGCGCCGGCCAGGTAATCCAGCTGCAGGTAGGCCAGGCCACGGTCGCGCAGGGCGTCGTCCTGTTCCGGGGCCAGCTTCAGCAGGCGGTCGGCACTGCGCGCGGCGCGGTCCCACTCGCTGGCTTCGGCATACACGCCGTGCAGGTTGCGCAGCATGCGGATGAGGATCGCGCGCGTCGGCGCCGGGTCGAGGATCTGCGCCAGCACCTGGTCGTCCGGGGCCTGCCCGCCGAGGTGTGACTTGGCCCGCTCGCGCAGTTCGTCCACGTCCAGCGGGCGGCCACCATTGAACGGGTCCATCACCAGCACGCCGTCATCCACCGGCAGGCGCACCAGGAAGTGGCCGGGGAAGGACACGCCATCCAGCGGAATGCCCAGCCGCCGGGCGACTTCCATCTGCACCAGGGCCAGCGAAATGGGATTGCCCAGCCGTCGCTCGAACACCTGGTTGAGGTAGCTGTTGCGCGGGTCGTAGTACTCCTGGTGGTCGCCGCTGTAGCCCAGTTCGTCGAACAGGTGGCGGTTGACCGCGGCCATCTTCAGCGGCCAGCGCTCGATGGTGTCCACTTCCGCACGCAGGTGGTCGACATGGCTCTGCACCAGCGCGTCGTACACGCCGGGCTGCAGGTCGGGGTATTCATCGCGCGCGATCAGCAACGCGGTCGGCAACAGTGGCAGCGCCTCGTCATCGACGTCGGCCAGTGCGTCCCAGTCGGGGAGTGTGATCCGGTCCTGCATGGCCACAGACTGGAGGCAATTGCAGGCGGTTTCAAGCGGTGTGGCGTGAAAAGAACAGCGCCATGAAGAAGCGGGGCCGGAGCCCTTCCGCGCGCGAAAGGGATCCGACACCGGATTCCGGCGGCCTTATTTGTCGATGCCCGGGCCGAAGGTCAGCGGGGTGCCGTCCTTCAGCTTCAACTTCTCGGCCTGCCCGGCATTGAGCTCCAGCACGTACCGCGCCGGGCCGCCGCTGGGGTAGGGCGGGCACATGTCACCGGCCGAGCACGGCGGCACGTCGCGCTGCTGGCTGACCAGCTTGCGCTCGCTGTCGAAGTACAGGATGTCCAGCGCGATCTTGGTGTTCTTCATCCAGTACGCCTGCATTTCCTCGCGGTCGTGGACGAACAGCATGCCGTGGTCGGCCTGCATCTGGTCGCGGAACATCAGCCCGCGGGCGCGGGTTTCGTCATTGGTGGCCAGCTCGACCTGGTAGCGGGCGCCATTCAGTTCCACCCAGTGGCGGGCGGCATCGGTGGCACAGCCGGTCAGGGCCAGCAGCGGGAGGATCAGCAGCGAGCGCAGCGACATGTCAGCATCCTTCCGTAAATCAGAGCACGACCGGCGGTTCGCCGCCGACGATCACCACATCGGCGCGACGGCGGGCGAACAGGCCGACGCAGACCACGCCCGGCAGCTGGTTGAGCTCGCGCTCCAGCTTTTCCGGATCGGTGATCTCCAGGTTGTGGATGTCCAGGATCTGGTTGCCGTTGTCGGTCACCACGCCCTCGCGCCAGGTCGGCTGGCCGCCGGTCATGTCGCGGATCTGGCGGGCCACCAGGCTGCGCGCCATCGGGATCACTTCCACCGGCAGCGGGAACCTGCCCAGCACCGGCACCTGCTTGCTCGGGTCGACGATGCAGACGAAGCGCTCGCTGGCCTCGGCGATGATCTTCTCGCGGGTCAGCGCGGCACCGCCGCCCTTGATCAGGCACTTGTTGGCATCGCACTCATCGGCGCCGTCCACGTACAGCGACAGGGTGCCGGCATGGTTCAGCTCGATCACCTCGATGCCGTGCTGCTTCAGGCGCGCGGTGCTCTGCTCGGAGCTGGACACCGCGCCCTTGATGCGGTGCTGGATGCGGGCCAGGGCATCGATGAAATAGGCCACGGTGGAACCGGTGCCGACACCGACGATCATGCCGTCTTCAACGTACTCGATGGCTTTCTCGGCGGCCAGGCGCTTGGCTTCGGACATGGGAAGAACTCTCAGGCAGGGAATCAGGATTTCTTTTCCAGCGACAGCAGCAGCTTCCACTGCGTGGCGGTCACCGGGAACACCGACAGGCGGTTGCCCTTGGCAACCAGCGGGAAGCCTTCGCCAAGCTCCTCGGCGTGCAGCTTGATCTCGTCCAGCGCGATCACCTGCTTCAGCTTGCGGTCGAAGCCCACGTCCACCAGCATCCAGCGCGGATTCTCGCGCGTGCTCTTGGGGTCGTGGTAGTCGGATTCGGGATCGAACTGGGTGTCGTCCGGGTAGGCCGCACTGGCCACCGTGGCCAGGCCGACGATGCCGGGCACCTTGGTATTGGAGTGATAGAACAGGATGCCGTCGCCGACCTGCATGCCATCGCGCATGAAGTTGCGCGCCTGGTAGTTGCGCACCCCGTTCCAGGGCTCGACCTTCACCTTGGCCAGGTCATCGATGGAAAAAGCGTCCGGTTCGGACTTCATCAGCCAATAGCGCTTGCGGGCGGTCATGCGTTCACGGGGGCAGCGGAGGGGAACAGGGTGCCGTCTTCGGTGCAGATCGCATCCACCGGCACGTCCCACGACGCCACCGGCAAGGACTCGACCTGCTGCACCGCGAATGCAGCACCGACCAGCCAGGGCGGCGCCGGCCGGTCGTGGCGGAAGGCGAAGCTGCGATCATACCAGCCGCCCCCCATGCCCAGCCGCCGACACTGGTGGTCGAAGCCCACCAGCGGGGTCACCACCAGCGCCATCTGCGCCGGTTCCAGGGTGTCTGCCAGCGCCACGTCGGGTTCGGGGATGCCGTAGCGGTTGCTGGTCAGCGGTTGGCCGGGGCGCCACGGTGCGAAGCGCAGCACCTCGCCGGCCAGCACCGGCAGGCAGTAGGTGAGGCCTTCGGGCAACTGCAGCTGCCAGCGGTGCAGGGCGATCTCGCCATCCAGCGCCCAGTAGCCTGCCACCGGGCCGGTGCGCGGGGCGAAGGACAGGGCAAGCAGGGCATCGGCCAGCGATTCGGCGGCGGCGATGCGCGCGGGCGCGGAAAGATCGCGGCGGCGTTGCCGCAGTTCGTGGCGCAGGGCCTGGCGCGGGTCGGTCATGGCAGCGTGCGGCGGGGGAACAGCCGTCATTGTGCCGGAAAGAACAAGGGCGACGCCCGAAGACGCCGCCCTTGCTGGAATATTGCATTCTCCGCAATGTCGATGCATGCGAAACGACCTTGAACCCGGGGGCTCAAGTGGGAACGCTGGAGAACCATCGGGCTTCCCGCTACAAGGCGGACCTGCACTCCCGGCGCTGTCGCGCTCCCGGTGTCGTTCTTAAGGGACAAGGCGAATGTTTGCACATGCCGTCGAGTACCGCAGAGAACGCGTGGCCATTATAGCCAGCGCGCGCGATCTGGATAGGCCGTTCGTCGGCAACAGTACGTGCCAATTCAGTTATGAAAAGGCGCGATGCACACCCTTCTCACGTGCTGCTGTCGATCGCCCGGTCCAGGCGCCGGTTCAGATCGGCCAGGGTCTGCTGCAGGGCCACGGCCTGCCGGGCATTCTCATCCCGCAGCTGCTGCAGCTCGTGGGCCAGGTTGAGTGCGGCCAGCACCGCGACCCGGTCGACCGCGGCCATGCGGTTGCTGCCGCGGATCTCGCGCATGCGCGCATCGAGCAGGCGGGCGGCGGCCATCAGGCTGTCGCGTTCATCGCCACCCACGCCCACCGTGTATTCACGGTCGAGGATGCGGACACTGACCGGTTCGGCGCTCATGTGTGCTGCTCCAGGGATTTGAGCCGGCTGATCATCGCTTCCACCCGCGAGCGTGCCTGCTCGTTCTTGGCCAGCAGCGTCGAGCGCTCGGCCACCAGCTGTTCCTGCTGGTGGCGCAGGCTGCGGTTCTCCTCGGCCAGGCGCTGGTTGCGTTCGAGCAACGCTTCCACGCGGGCGGCGAAGGCCTGCAACTGGGCAAGGGGGTCGGCGGGTTCCATGCCGCACGATAGGCAAGCCGGGCAAGGGCGGTCAAGCGTTGCCGCAGCAGGGCCGGGCTGCCACGGGGAGGACCCGGTTGGGTTGCTACACTACCGGGCTCACGGGCGCGCGCGTGCGCACCCCGGGTTTCCCTTTACGAACGAGCCGCACGATGACCGAACTTCCCTCCGTCGACGACGTTTCCCGCGCCAGCCAGGAACTGGGCCTGGGCGCCACCGCTGCCGAGCTGCATGGCGGCCTGTGCGGCTGGCTGGCCGCCGGCGGCGCGCCCGGCAATGACTGGCCGGCACGCGTGCTGGCCGACGACAACCTGGCCCCGGTGGCTGACGGCAGTGCGCTGGCGCAGCTGCTGGAAGCCACCATCAAGCAGCTGGAAGACCGCGACTTCGCCTTCGAACTGCTGCTGACCGACAACGACGACGTGGCCGCGCAGGCCGACGCGATGTTTGCCTGGACCCGCAGCTTCCTCGGTGGCTTCGGCCTGGGCAGCGGCGGCCGCCGCCCGACCCTGTCCGAAGAGGGTGAGGAAGCGCTGACCGACATGGCCAGCCTGGCCCGTGCCTCCAGCGAGGATTTCGAGGCCGGTGGCGAGGACGACGACGAAGCCCTGTCCGAGATCGAGGAGTTCATCCGCGTGGCGGTGCTGCTGCTGCACGGTGACGTGGTGCTGGCCGCGCGCCACCGCCAGCGCCTGAACTGATGGACATCAAGCAGCGCACCGGCATCGCGGCCGGCGAGTACAAGCGTCGCCGCCGCCAGTTGATGGACATGGCCGGCGATGACGCGATCCTGGTGCTGCCGGCCGCATCGGAGAAGGTGCGCAGCCTGGATACGCATTACCCGTACCGCCAGGATTCGGATTTCCAGTACCTCAGCGGCTTCCCCGAGCCGGAAGCGGTGCTGGTGCTGATTCCCGGCCGCCGCCACGGTGAGGTGATCCTGTTCTGCCGTGAGCGCGATGCCGAACGCGAGGCCTGGGACGGCGGTCGCGCCGGCCAGGAAGGCGCGGTCGCGCAGTACGGCATGGACGATGCCTACCCGATCGACGATCTGGACGACATCCTGCCGGGCCTGCTGGAAGGGCGGTCGCGTGTCTATTACCACTTCGGCCGCGATGCGGATTTCGACCTGAAGCTGATCGGCTGGGTCAACCGCGTGCGTTCGCAGGTGCGCCACGGCGCGCAACCGCCGCATGAGTTCCTGGAACTGGGCCATCTGCTGCACGAACAGCGCCTGTTCAAATCCGGTGCGGAAGTGGCGCTGATGCACCACGCCGCGCAGATCAGCGTGCGTGCGCACCTGGCAGCAATGCGCGCGGCGAAGGCGGGCATCCACGAGTACGAACTGCAGGCCGAACTGGAGCGCGTGTTCCGCGCCAACGACGCCGTGCCGGCCTACTGCAGCATCGTGGGCGCCGGCCGCAACGGCTGCATCCTGCATTACCGCGACAACAACGCACGGTCGCGCGATGGCGAGCTGGTGCTGATCGATGCCGGTGCCGAGTACCGCGGCTACGCCAGCGACATCACCCGGACGTTCCCGGTGAATGGCCGCTTCAGTGCCGAGCAGCGTGCGCTGCACGACCTGGTGGGTGAAGCACAGGCGGCGGCGCTGGCCCAGGCCAAGCCGGGCGTGGCCTACGAGACCGGCCACCTGGCGGCGGTGCAGACCCTGACCGAGGGCCTGCTGCGGCTGGGCCTGCTGAAGGGCACGCTGGAGAAGAACCTGTCCGAGGGCCTGTACCAGCGCTTCTACCGGCACAAGACCGGGCATTGGATCGGGCTGGACGTGCATGACGTGGGCGACTACCGCCTGGCCGGCGATTCGCGCCTGCTGGAACCGGGCATGGCGTTCACCATCGAGCCGGGGCTGTACGTCAGCGCCGACGACACGACGGTGGAGCCGCGCTGGCGTGGTATCGGCATCCGCACCGAGGACGACGTGCTGATTACCGATGAGGGTCATCGCGTGCTGACCGAAGGATTGGCGCGTAGTGCCGACGAGATTGAAGCGGTGATGGCGGGTTGAGGGTTTGTTTGCAGGGCTTGCAGCCCTGCACCTGCGGTAGTGCCGGCCGCTGGCCGGCAACCTCAACAGCACTGGTGCCGGCGGCGGTTGGTGGGTGCCGACCGTTGGTCGGCACATCGGTCAGGTATCGAGTGAATCATCCACGCATGGCGTGGATCTACTGGCAACGGCGGCGGTTGGTGGGTGCCGACCGTTGGTCGGCACATCGGTCAGGTATCGAATGAATCATCCACGCATGGCGTGGATCTACTGGCAACGGCGGCTGTTGGTGGGTGCCGACCGTGGGTCGGCACATCTGTCAGGTATCGAATGAATCATCCACGCATGGCGTGGATCTACTGGCAACGGTTGCTGTTGGTGGGTGCCGACCGTTGGTCGGCACATCGGTCAGGTATC